>NZ_CBFFRL010000419.1:0-1387 GCF_965644215.1 Phytobacter sp. V69 | reverse complement strand
TTCCATCGGGAATAAGGATCTGGCAGCCTGAGTTCCCAACTAAAATACTCTCCAGGAAAACCGGGGCGGTTCACTCCCCCGATATGCAGTCATTATCCAGGGTAACAGTTCAGAGCCGTAACGACCAGCAGCTCCGGGCAGAATAGTCCGGTGGGTACCGGCACCTGACCCCGGAGATGTGTCTACTGTATGCGACAAGGTGGGCAAACCCGGAGTTGGCCATCTCCATAATTTCTGAATGCCGGCACGACCATAAGGCGATAAAATAGCAAACGTAAGACAACATACCTCAAAGACTGTGAACCGTTACCGTGCCCGACCCGCCCCTCGCCGCGCGTGTGAAAAAAAGAGAAAAATGAAAAAAAAGAATATGCCGAAAATGTGCACAGTCGTAACTCACGCAGAGCGTGACGCACCGGGCCAAAGGCTTTGCAGGGCTATGAGGCATGTTGTCTTACGTTTGTGTGTTGTTGTCGGTCCCTCCTGTTTTCGGTAATTCTTTAGCCTGGCCTCCCGCTTTAACATTCATCGCTGGTGGCCCAGCCGTCCCCCGTCACGGCGAAATTTCTTACTGAGCGAGGTTTGTGTGAGTAACAGAGGCAGAGAAGACAGCGTTACCGATGTGTTTAAATCTCAGGTACGGAATGCATGCCGTGAACACGGAATGAGTGATCTCATTGCCTCACTGAACGGCCGCGACCGGGATATTAATGCCGATACCCTGTTCGGTGTATGCGACCGGTTCTTCCTGGTCGAGATGAAATCGTACAACAGAAATGTTCGTGATGAAGCCAAAAAGCCTGCAGTCTGCCTTCTCTGCAATGGATTACAGAGAAGCTCTCGGGTCCGCAACTGGCACAGAGCATGTCACTTCATCATGTGGGGGCGTGTTGTTAAGGATTCGCTTGAAACCCGTTTCACCATCTACCAGGACAGTGTATGTCGGGATTCTGTCCTTCCGAACTGCAGTGGTCTCGGGGAGCCTCCTAAACCAACCATCTATCGGGGGGAGGACCTGGCAAGGGGAGCAGCTTTAGGTACAGCGGGCTTATCAAAACCAGATTTTTTCAATTACCTGTGGTGGTTGTTAAATGGCCGGGCTGCAGATGTAGACGAATTTAAAATCACACCCGGTAGCAGGTTAGGTTTCAGTTTGTTTGGTACATCAGATGCAACCGGTAAGGTAATCAGTAAAACGTTCAGAACTTACGATGACCTTGAAGTGTGGGCTGAAGATGCATTAAAACAATTAGTCACCTTCAGGGGATAACTATCTGAAGATATTTCGCCGGTGTGATCCACGTTTTTACAGGACCCTGTACACGATTCTGTGTAAATGCCTTTTCTCAGAAGTGACCGTCCAGGCGGTCACCGAACTCGATAATAA
>NZ_CBFFRL010000418.1:0-1435 GCF_965644215.1 Phytobacter sp. V69 | reverse complement strand
GGTAGGCCGCATCCTGCTTGTCGAATGCGTCGGTGGACGGCATGGACACCACCCGCGCCTTCACGCCTTCGGCAGTCAGTTTTTCATACGCAGCCACAGCCAGCTCAACTTCTGAACCGGTGGCGATCAAAATCAGCTCCGGCTGGCCAGCACAGTCTTTCAGCACGTAACCGCCGCGGGCGATGTCTTTCAGTTGCTGCTCAGTACGCTCCTGCTGCGCCAGGTTCTGACGGGACAGAATCAGCGCCGTCGGGCCGTCGGCACGCTCAACACCGTATTTCCACGCCACCGCCGATTCCACCTGGTCACACGGACGCCATGTGGACATGTTCGGGGTCACACGCAGGCTTGCCACCTGCTCTACCGGCTGGTGCGTCGGGCCGTCTTCGCCCAGACCGATGGAGTCGTGGGTGTAGACCATCACCTGACGCTGTTTCATCAGCGCCGCCATACGCACCGCGTTACGGGCATATTCCACAAACATCAGGAAGGTGGAGGTGTACGGCAGGAAACCACCGTGCAGGGAGACACCGTTGGCAATCGCGGTCATACCGAACTCGCGCACGCCGTAGTGAATGTAGTTGCCTGCAGCGTCTTCGTTAATCGCCTTAGAGCCGGACCAGATAGTCAGGTTAGACGGTGCCAGGTCAGCGGAGCCACCGAGGAATTCCGGCAGCAGCGGGCCGAACGCTTCAATCGCGTTCTGGGAGGCTTTACGGCTGGCGATTTTGGATGGGTTCGCCTGCAGTTTCGCAATGAATTCATTCGCTTTCGCGTCAAAGTCAGTCGGCAGCTCACCGCTCATACGACGGGTGAATTCTGCCGCTTCCTGCGGGAAGGCTTTCGCGTAAGCAGCGAATTTCTCGTTCCAGGCAGACTCTTTCGCCTGACCGGCTTCTTTTGCATCCCACTGGGCATAAATCTCAGACGGGATTTCAAACGCCGGATGTTTCCAGCCCAGCGCTTCGCGGGTCAGGGCGATTTCGGCGTCACCCAGCGGGGCACCGTGGGAGTCATGCGTACCGGCTTTGTTCGGCGAACCGAAACCGATGATGGTTTTGCACATCAGCAGAGACGGTTTGTCCGTGACCGCGCGTGCTTCTTCTACTGCACGTTTGATGGAGTCCGCATTGTGACCGTCAACGCCGCGCACCACGTGCCAGCCGTAGGCTTCAAAGCGGGCTGCGGTGTCATCGGTGAACCAGCCTTCAACGTGGCCGTCGATGGAGATGCCGTTGTCGTCGTAGAACGCCACCAGTTTGCCCAGTTTCAGGGTACCGGCCAGGGAACATACCTCGTGGGAGATACCTTCCATCATGCAGCCGTCGCCCATAAAGGCATACGTGAAGTGGTCAACAATGTCGTGGCCCGGACGGTTGAACTGCGCCGCCAGGGTTTTCTCGGCAATCGCCATGCCCACTGCATTCGCAATGCC
>NZ_CBFFRL010000417.1:0-1465 GCF_965644215.1 Phytobacter sp. V69 | reverse complement strand
GATAATAGGGCCTTCTGATTAGAAGGCCCTATTATCAATGATTTTTATCCTCGTGACGACACTATCTAGTAATGATGATACAAAATACTTTGTTCTGAAAAGTGGCGAAGACTATGACTACTATTTGCGATATATGCATGAGTATATGGGGGAAAGGTTCTATCATAACCTTGAAGACGATGTTTATATGGAAGGTGTTTTAAAATCAATAATAGAGAACGGTAAGAAAGACTTTAATGAGTTCTTGAAAAAGCATAAATATAAAGCATCGATTAAAAACGTATATTTTGATGAAGTGCTTGTCAACCTGAGGCAGATACATCATGTGATGAGTCACTATATTTTACATACATAATCGCTGGCGTCATCTATTCGGCCCCGCAAGGGGCTAATATAAAACGAAATGAATAAAATAAGCATTTAATTATGAGGATATAAGTATGTCTAAAGAAACTGTTATTGAAAATAAATCAACAGAGCTGTTTTATGATCTAGCTTGTAGATCGTTTTCCGCAAGCTGGAATATGTTTATGGAAGTTAATGGCGATGGAGATGCCAATAACTATTTGGATGATCCTGATTTTATGAGTCCATTTATTATTTATGTGATTGACCATATTCAGAATAACTTTGAGCGATTTACCACGCAAGAAGGAAACTGTGGTGATATTAATCAGGTTAACTTTGAACAAGTCGCAGCCCTGCTAGTAGGGTATTCAGAAAACTTTAGAAAGTAAGAACTAATCTTGCCCCGCAAGGGGCTAACTATAAACAGAAGGAAAAACAGATGAAGAATGATATGACAGTAATCGTAAGTATGTTATGTGAGAAAACACCTGAAGTGATGAGTCTTATCCAAGAGAGCTTAGATATATTTATCGCATTAAGAGGTAGCTCTGTCGAAGAAATCATGAATGATAAGACCTTGTTAGATGATTTAAATCGTTATGTAAATGAGACACTGTATGATGAGATGGATCTGGAATATGGTTCTGTAATCATCAAAATAGTATCTAATAAATAGTATTAATACCTTCTCGATATTTATCTAATATTTAACTTAATAAAAGGAATCAGTATGAAAGAGATTATTTTAAATGAAAGTAATAAAATGGCGATAAATCTTATCACAAATGTATTACAGGGATATTGCGAAACGATCTATAGTATCTCTGAAAACAGCCTGAAACGGCCATGAATATTTTAACAGGGGAAATGTTATCAGAGATACTTTATGATGTTTTGATTGCCTGTGAAGTTGAAGACTATGTTAAAAGTGGAAGAGGCAAAGATGTATCTGAGATCAATATGGATGAGTTAAAGGAAACGATTTTATACTGGCATAAAGAGCATATCATTGAGCTTGTACTGAAAAACATAAAACCGGATGATCGCGAATTCAGATAATAAGTGCAACGCTCGGACATGATTGTGGAGAGTGTAGGAGGAAGGGTTAACTACCGAT
>NZ_CBFFRL010000416.1:0-1471 GCF_965644215.1 Phytobacter sp. V69 | reverse complement strand
TAACTCAGGTGATTAAGGGACACAGCCTAGAAGGCCCTATTATCAATGATTTTTATCCTCGTGACGACACTATCTAATTTGCGGTACCGGTATTGGAATGAGCATTGTGGCCAATAAAGTGCCGGGCGTTCGCGCTGCACAGTGCCACGACACTTTCTCAGCCGAACGTGCGCGTAAAAGCAATAATGCACAGATCGTGACCTTAGGTGCGCGTGTGATAGCACCGGAGCTGGGCAAACTGATTATCCAGGCCTGGCTGGCTTCGGAATATGAAGGGGGCGGTTCTGCGGCAAAAGTAGAACGCATTGATTATTACCAGAATCAGCACGCCAGAGACTAAACGCCACGGCGCGTAAGGAGACCAGGATGAACCAGTTAGAAGCCTTAAAAGCCGTTACCGTGGTGGTTGCCGACACCGGTGATATTGATTCGATTAAAAAATTTGCCCCGCAGGACGCCACGACTAACCCGTCACTGGTGCTGAAAGCGGCACAGCTTCCGCAGTATCAGGCCCTGATTGCCGATGCGGTAGGTAAAGCGCGTCGCCAGGGCGGCAGTGCGGAAACCCAGCTTATCAATGCCTGCGATCAGGTGGCGGTGGATATCGGCACCGAAGTCCTGCGACATGTGCCAGGACGTATTTCCACCGAAGTGGACGCCCGCTTCGCCTGGGATCGCGGCATGTGCGTTTCCCGTGCCCGCAAACTCATTCAGCTGTATCAGCAAAACGGCATCGACCCGTCACGCATCCTGATCAAACTGGCGGCGACCTGGGAGGGGATCCGCGCGGCAGAAGAGCTGGAGCAAAGCGGTATCAACTGTAACCTGACGCTGCTGTTCTCCTTCGCTCAGGCCCGTGCCTGTGCCGAAGCCGGGGTGTTCCTGATTTCGCCATTTGTCGGGCGCATTTACGACTGGTACCAGAAAAATGCCCCGCAGGCGACCTACGTTGCGCAGAACGATCCTGGCGTGAAATCGGTGCGCGAGATTTACCAGTATTACAAAGCCCACGGTTATGAAACGGTGGTGATGGGCGCAAGCTTCCGCCGTATTGAGCAAATTCAGGCGCTGGCCGGCTGCGACCGTCTGACCATCTCTCCGGCGCTGCTCGATGAACTGGCCGCCTGCGATGCACCGATGAACCGCCAGTTGAATCCGGGCTGCGTGAGCGAAAATCGCCCGAGCCCGATGAGCCAGGCCGAGTTCCTCTGGCAGCACCACCAGGATCCGATGGCGGTTGAAAAACTGGCTGAGGGGATCCGCCTGTTTGCCGTCGACCAGCTCAAACTGGAAAACATGATCCGCGATATGTTCTGAACCGCCCGCAAGGATAAAAGATGAACACAGCAAAATTACAGCGCCGCGAGTGTGCCAATGCTCTGCGCGCACTCTCTATGGACGCGGTACAGAAAGCCAAATCCGGTCACCCGGGTGCCCCGATGGGTATGGCTGACATCGCCGAAGTCCTGTG
>NZ_CBFFRL010000415.1:0-1563 GCF_965644215.1 Phytobacter sp. V69 | reverse complement strand
GTAGTGCTTAAACAACCTATCCCTACGATTGACTTGGGTTCACTGGCTCCTGCAACTCGAAGTATTCTGGGTATAATACAGCTAAGGACTCCACTGAACCCCACCGATTAAATCGCATCTTCCTTAAAAAATTACGTACGACCATAGGGAATATGGGCTGACGGAACAGCAAAAAGTGCACTTCGTTTTCAAACCCGGAATGAGGAACGGACAGCACAAACCCTGCTATTCTTTGACCAGTATGGGTGCCTGATGGAAGTCTGCGATAAAACGTGCTGGTATTCGTCGCCGCAATCCGTACCATACACGGCACACTTTCGCATGCTGATTGTTGTCCGCAGGCGCTAACCCGTCTTTTTATTGCTAATCAGATGGGGCACGAGAATGCGCAGATGGTGTATGAAATCTATGCTACATGGATTGAAGAAATGAATAGCGAGCAGGTGGCAATGCTGAACTCAAAGCTGGTACTTTAAAGTGCTTTTGCCCCACCAGTGCCCCATTTGATATTTGAGTAACGAATAAATGTCGCAAAATCAAGATATTACCAAGAAAGAACAATACAACCTGAACAAGCTGCAAAAACGTCTGCGCCGTAACGTGGGCGAAGCTATTGCTGACTTCAACATGATTGAAGAAGGTGACCGCATCATGGTCTGTCTTTCCGGCGGCAAAGACAGCTACACCATGCTGGAGATCCTGCGCAATCTGCAGCAAAGCGCGCCAGTCAATTTCAGTCTGATCGCGGTAAACCTCGATCAGAAGCAGCCGGGCTTTCCAGAGCACATCCTGCCCGCCTACCTCGACCAACAAGGCGTTGAGTACAAGATTGTAGAAGAGAACACCTACGGGATCGTAAAAGATAAAATTCCGGAAGGGAAAACTACCTGCTCGCTCTGCTCGCGCCTGCGTCGCGGCATTCTCTACCGTACAGCCACCGAGTTGGGTGCCACCAAAATCGCGCTGGGCCACCACCGTGACGACATTTTGCAGACGCTGTTCCTCAATATGTTCTACGGCGGCAAAATGAAAGGCATGCCACCTAAGCTGATGAGTGATGATGGCAAGCACATCGTGATTCGCCCACTCGCATACTGCCGTGAAAAAGACATTGAGCGTTTTGCCGAAGCAAAAGCGTTCCCGATCATTCCGTGTAACCTGTGTGGTTCGCAGCCGAACCTGCAGCGCCAGGTTATCGCCGATATGCTGCGTGACTGGGATAAACGCTACCCGGGTCGCATCGAGACCATGTTCAGTGCGATGCAGAACGTGGTGCCTTCGCATCTCAGCGATACCAATCTTTTTGATTTCAAAGCCATCCATCACGGCTCAGCGGTGGTGGACGGCGGAGATCTCGCTTTTGACCGCGAAGAGATCCCCTTGCAACCCGCAGGCTGGCAGCCTGACGAAGACGACGGCGATTTCACCGCCAACCGCCTCGACATCCTCGAAATCAAATAAACCATCAGCCCTCTTCGACAGAGGACTTTTTTTGTGCACAGAAAACCCCCAGCTAGGCTGGGGGTTCCGGAAAGCTTTCAGCTTTAAGTCAGTTATCAAAAC
>NZ_CBFFRL010000414.1:0-1571 GCF_965644215.1 Phytobacter sp. V69 | reverse complement strand
TTATCTTTCAATGGTCAAGCTGGGTTGCATCCGATTGTTTTACAAGAGGTTATGCAATTAAGGGACACAGCCTAGTTCAAGGAGCGGGTTGGTCGGGGTTTCAATCCATACCATGCGCGTGTTAGGTTTCACTGCGTTTCTGACGGCATTCAGGTCGTTTAAATCGACGTAGCTCACCTCCAGACCGGCCGTTTGGTTCCTCAGTTTTTCAAAAATTCGCCACGTCCCGCCATACACACCGCACATCGCAACAATGTGCGAACCGGTAGTCAATAATTCCAGAATAAGCGACGTCGCCGCCATGCCTGAAGCGGTTGCGGTGGCATAAATACCGCCTTCCAGATCCGCAAGGGCTGTTTCGTATGCTTTACGGGTTGGGTTAGCCACGCGGGAATAACAGAAATCGCCACCTTCACCCAGGTTTGGTTGAATAAACGAACTGGCTGTGACAATCGGCGTAAATACCGCATGATGACCGGGGTCGGTCTGGCTTCCTGCATGTACGGCAAGTGTGCCAATACGTGGGTTTGGTTTCATAAATAACCTCATGTAGGGTGGGTCTGATTAATTTGCAGACTCGGCAGATGCCTTATCCGATATAATTTGAATAATTTGTCGATCGGTCTGTTTCATTGCTATTTCTGTCAACTGGCACAGATGATTTATACTCTGCTCAAGCTCATGGTCGACGATGCCGTCATACGAACTGGCGCTAATTCCGTTTTTCGCCATCAGCACCGATTTAATGGCCGATGTGACAGTGGTCGAGACTTTCATGGCGCACGTACCGGAAGCGCCATCACATACCATGCCGCTGATATCACTGATCATATTTTTAATCGCGCAGGCGATGACAGTTTCATCCTGCGTGAGCAGCCATGCCATACCTGCCGCTGCGCCCATCGCTGCCGTGGACGCGGCGCACAACGCAGAGAGCCGGGCATAGCGGGCATGAATCGAGATAGCGACCAGGTGAGAAAGCGTGACAGCGCGTAGCGTGGCTTCGCTGTTGCTGGCCAGATGGCGCGCCAGGGTCACTACTGGCATGGTCGCTAGGATCCCCTGATTGCCGGAGCCGAAATTGCTCATTGCTGGCAGCGAGGCGCCGCCCATCCGGGCATCAGAAGCAGCGGCGGCATCGATCGCAATCTGATTTAACAGGCATTTCGTACTCATGCCGTCCGCAATCGCCTGGCGTAGGGTTCCACTGACATTAAGACCATAGGGCCTTTTTTGCCCTTCCGCCGATAACGCACTATTTAAATCGATAGCGGCAGTCATAAAGGCGATATCTGTAACGGGAACCGATTTAATAAAGGTCACCGCTTCATTGACGGTAAACAGTTTTAGCTGGGAGGCTGAATCGCCTGAACAGAAATCTGGTGCACGAAATGTTTCGATATTATTAACACTAATTTTGGTGATATATGTATGCGCGCCTTTGATGACGACACGACATTGCGCAGATTCAGTAATCACCGTGAGATCGACATTGATTAAGGAAGGTGCGATTTAATCGTCAATTATGAGAACATAACCCTTTCTTTGACATAGACTTTTCACGATGCCCG
>NZ_CBFFRL010000413.1:0-1575 GCF_965644215.1 Phytobacter sp. V69 | reverse complement strand
TCGGTAGTTAACCCTTCCTCCTACACTCTCCACAATCATGTCCGAGCGTTGCACTTATTATCTGAATTCGCGCTTTACACAATATGCCTACTAATAAATCACGATGAAATACCACCTCTTTAGGGGTAAATATTTAGAGGTGAATAAACTCGCCAGAAAAGACTATTAAGAAGTTGTGCGTAGCGATATTGATTTGACGCAAATTGCGCAGGGATATTGATACTTCGTTTTGCTGTGGGTGAGATTTCATGTTCGCCTCCTTGTGAATGATGATTGCATTATCAATCCCCCTAAATAAAAAACAATACTGAACCGCCTGGTAATTTATCTTCTGCGAGACAAATTCCAGTAAAAAGAAACTAATGAAATAAACAGGACTGCATCGGCAGTGATCACCGATGCAGCAAGAAAATAACTCAGAACGGTTCGGGAATAATACGGAACGGAAAATGGGTGGGTTTGATCTTGCCAATTTTACGTTTCGGGAATTCCACCGGGTCGAGCGGGATATCCTCATAAGGCACCTGCGTTAACAGGTGGGTAATGATATTTAAGCGTACGCGTTTTTTGTCTTCCGAGCGGGCGACAAACCACGGTGCCCACGAGGTATCGGTGGCTTCGAACATGGCATCGCGCGCGACGGTGTAATCATCCCAGCGATCGAACGACTTGATATCCATCGGTGACAACTTCCAGGTTTTACGGCCATCGTTCACGCGGTCGCGCAGACGGCGTTCTTGCTCTTCTGGCGTCACTTCCAGCCAGTATTTCAACAAGATAATGCCTGACTCGACCATGGCGCGCTCCATCATCGGAGTGCTTTCCAGAAACTTCTCCACCTGTTCCATCGTGCAGAAGCCCATGACGCGCTCGACCCCGGCGCGGTTGTACCAGCTACGGTCAAAGATGACGATTTCACCCGCGGCCGGCAGATAAGGAAGATAACGTTGCAGGTAAAGCTGGCTCTTTTCGCGCTCGGTCGGTGCGGGCAGGGCAACCACACGAAAAACGCGCGGGCTCACGCGTTCGGTAATGGCTTTAATCGTGCCGCCTTTGCCAGCGCCATCACGCCCTTCAAAGACGATACACACCTTGAGCCCTTTGCTGACCACCCAACGCTGGAGTTTGACCAACTCAACGTCAAGGCGACGTAACTCTTTCTCATATTCTTTGGTTTTCAGCGGCGCACCATGAGGTGCGTCAGAGATGGTGCCGGTGTTTTTCTTTTTTCCCATGAATCTCTACCTCTTTCAAATAAATGACGGGATACATAAGAAAGTGTAATTGCCGGATCCGGAGTGCGCGAAAATTACTGGTGACAAGGCATTTCAGTCACTTCCCGAAAAGCCGCACAATGCGGGAATACATTCACAGCCTGAACTGAATCTATGGATGAATATGCCAGTAAGAGAGTTTGAGCTAGCTCACACTTAACGAATGGTCGATAATGCGTGTTGCATTCTATTAACAAGTGGTTGTGGTATGAAAAAAACGATTTTTTCGTTAGATAGTGTCGTCACAAGATTTTAGCCCAGAGAGCGATGCATCTGATCTGGACGGCAGCGAGAAATGAGG
>NZ_CBFFRL010000412.1:0-1594 GCF_965644215.1 Phytobacter sp. V69 | reverse complement strand
TTATCTTTCAATGGTCAAGCTGGGTTGCATCCGATTGTTTTACAAGAGGTTATGCAATTAAGGGACACAGCCTAGACTGACAACAGCATGAGTGTTGATTGTGGAGGCGCTGTGGAAGCGATCAAAGGAACGGATGTCGATATTCCGGATGCTGTTTTCGCCTGGCGGCTGGATGGCAAAGGCGGGGTTAAGCCGCTGGAAGGTGATGATGTAATTGATGCCCAGCATCCTTGTTGGCTGCATTTGAATTATACCAATCAGGAAAGTGCGCAGTGGCTGGCATCAACGCCGCAACTGCCTAACAGCGTTCGCAACGCGCTGGCCGGCGAAAGTCTGCGCCCGCGTGTCAGCCGCGTGGGAGAGGGCACGCTGATTACGTTGCGCTGTATTAACGGCAGCACGGATGAACGTCCTGACCAATTGGTCGCGGTGCGCGTCTATATGGATGAGCGGATGATCATCTCGACGCGCCAGCGTAAGGTGCTGGCGCTTGATGACGTGGTGAGTGACCTGGAGGAGGGCACCGGGCCGGTAGATTGCGGTGGCTGGTTGGTGGATGTGTGTGACGCATTGACCGATCATGCCAGCGAGTTTATCGAAGAGCTGCACGATAAGATTATCGATCTGGAAGACAATCTGCTTGACCAGGAGATCCCTCCGAGAGGTTTCCTGGCGTTGCTGCGTAAGCAACTGATTGTGATGCGTCGTTATATGGCGCCGCAGCGGGATGTCTTTGCCCGGCTGGCCAGTGAACGCCTGTCGTGGATGACCGACGATCAGCGCCGCCGCATGCAGGATATTGCAGACCGCCTGGGGCGCGGGCTTGATGAAATTGATGCCTGCATTGCGCGTACGGCGGTCATGACGGATGAAATAACCCAGGTGATGCAGGAGTCGCTTGCGCGCAGGACTTATACCATGTCGTTAATGGCGATGGTTTTTTTGCCCAGTACTTTCTTGACGGGGTTGTTTGGCGTCAATTTGGGGGGCATACCGGGCGGCGGCTGGCGATTCGGCTTCTCACTTTTCTGCATTATGTTGGTCATCCTGATAGGCGGTGTTACCTGGTGGTTGCATCGTAGTAAATGGCTGTAAAATTTCACTTTTTTAACAAAAAATGAACATAAAAACGCCGTTTACTTTGAGCAATATCAATAAATGCTATGCGCAACCAGTGCAATATTGCACTCGCAGGTGAATGCAACGTCAAGCGATGGGCGTTGCGCTCCATATTGTCTTACTTCCTTTTTTGAATTACTGCATAGCACAATTGATTCGTACGACGCCGACTTAGAAGAGTCGGCTTTTTTTTTGCCTCTCAGTTTGTCCGGTCTACCCTTAAAGGATGGCAACGCAATAGAAGGAGGTGAAGATGCGTACGTTGACCCCGCTGTTGATGAGCGATCCGATTCAGACAGATCCGGTTCCGGTGCCCGATCCTATCCCAAGACCCCAGCCCATTCCCGACCCACCGTTCGACCCGGACCCGCGGCCGATTATCGATCCACCGCCGCACCGATAATAAATATCCTCCGGCATAGCCGGAGGTTTTTCTGATGCGCCTATAAGGCTCTCTTACCAGCCGCGCCCTAAC
>NZ_CBFFRL010000411.1:0-1600 GCF_965644215.1 Phytobacter sp. V69 | reverse complement strand
AGTCATGATAATAGGGCCTTCTGATTAGAAGGCCCTATTATCAATGATTTTTATCCTCGTGACGACACTATCTAGGATCTAAGGTCCAAAATTTGTCGTTTCTAATACGAACTATCTGAATAAGGCTAGTCGTGATGACTTCTAATGATATATTGTGCAAGTTTAATGTTAAGACAAACCATGTTGCTTGAAAGTTCCCGCATCATTCTGGATTCACTACGAATTAAATAGGGTTCAAGACTACCTGAATATGCTCCCGATGTAACAACCGTCAACTGAGCTACAGAATTCCTTAATTTCTTGGACCCTGACAAGATATCTTCCTCAACCGCAGAGATGTAAACGGGTGAAGCTGCGATGACATAATCATCCCATGGTCTTTCTTCCATCAATGCCTCTATGGAATTTACCGAATTATCCTTGCCGAATGCGTTTGTTAATTCTCGCCACCACCGGCTATGGCTGAACGGTAAATCGTGAAAGGTAGCTTCATATGCGGAAACGAGGTCACGACTATTCAAAAAACCCATCCCGGCCGAGATCACCCACAACTCCAGGTTTTCCGTCGTGCGTAAAATCTCTTTTGCTGTTGACCAGTGATTACCGGCATATAGCGATAGTGCCGGTACTTGTGCTGCACTTTGCCCCCGGTTAATTACTTCCATCCAACTGGCCACTGCATCTTCAGGTTCCTGCCCGGCACGGATGTTTAGTTCCGGTCGGAAACCGCCGTGATGGTTCTTGCCCTTGGTGCAGGACGTAATCAGGTGTGTATGCCGCACTGTTGCCATTATGTTTCCCTCTGCCCAGTTTGTCTCGTCAATGTCCATCTTACGCAACAGGCCATCTTAGAAAACGAACAAGAGCAATACAGGCCTGTACGACAAATTCATTATACAATTAGTAAAGTCTTTACTAATAACTAAATACTAAAAACATATCCAAACCGTGACGCTGTCACTTATTTACAGCCTCAATAGGTTATTTATCGTACAATGGGATTTAATTACAGGTAAATCCCATAGATCTCACCTCCACCCCATAAAATAATATCCTTATATATCAGTGACTTACCCAGCATCATGAAGTGGCAGAACTTTTAGCAGATTCACCCCATTCAGGGTTATTAGGCAGGAGGGGTGATTGTGATATTCTTTTTTGGCATTTAGTAACTAGTAATAACTTTACGAAGCGTTTAGCTACGTGAAAATTTTAAGTGACGCATGAGCAATTAACCATGAAATGGATAACTCATAGCGCGATGAGGAAAGGAGAGATCAATGGGTGTGCATTCGGAACAAGACCTGAAGTTGAGTACCCGTACCGAACAGATTGCAAGTAGTCGTGATGCATCCATGCAAAAATTTTTGGACGGGATGAATTTAATTGCCGAGGCCTCAGCAATTTGCGGGTTTTCTCTGTTTAACAGTAAAATTATGGGCCCCAATGCTTTTGGCCTTCCGGCGTCTCTGGCCGGAAGTATCGAAGAAGGGCGCCAACAAATCGATCGTAAGACATGGAACTGAACCGCCCCGGGAATCCTGGAGACTAGGCTGTGTCCCTTAATCACCTGAGTTATAGTAACTGTCTTTTTCAACAA
>NZ_CBFFRL010000410.1:0-1607 GCF_965644215.1 Phytobacter sp. V69 | reverse complement strand
TACAGCTCAGCTAAGGTAAGGCTAATACAGCTAAGGACTCCACTGAACCCCACCGATTAAATCGCACCTTCCTTAGCCGAAGTACCATCGACGGTGACGTCCTGCACCTGAACGTCGCGGAACTGAGCGGGCTCGTCGGCAGGGGTCGTATCATTCACGTCGGCGCTGTATTTGATAGTAAAAACGAACGGCTCTTTGGCGATATCTTTCATCGCATTATGACGGAACAACACATCCCGCACCCCACCGCCATAGTAGGGGCGGCTTTTCATGCGCAGGCCGACATCGGTCATATATATGACGTTATCCTCGGCGCGAACTTTTTCGATCCACGCGCCGGTATGGCTACCGGTCACCACGGCGCCGTGGCCTTTGCGGAAATAGTTATTGAAGATCCATGCCCCGCTTTGCGGCTGTTGATGAAAAGTTTCCGCGCCTTTACCAAACCCGGCGGCGAAATTGACGCAATCATCCCCGGTATCAAAGAAGTTGTTGAAAACCAGCGCATTCTGGCTATTGCCGAACTCCACGCCGTCGGCGTTATTGCCGTCAAAGGTCTGGTGGACCAGCCCATTCAGGGTGATATTTTTTGACTCCAGCGCCATTACCCCATGGAACGCGGGGTTGCGGATTGTCAGCCCGGCAAGATAGAGGTTCTGCACACCGCGCAGGGTCATCAGGCTGGAGCGGCGATTTTTATAGGCGCTATTGCTTTCGATGCCTTCCGCAATAGCCGCTTCGGTCTGATGCTTTGCCAGAATGCCGTCCGCGCTGACTTTTGCCGCATTGCTGGCCCGGTATTGCGGCAGTGCGTTCCCCATTTCGTCGATGATGGTGGCCTCGCCGCCGCTTTTGACGCCCCGGGTCCAGCCGTTGCCGTCAATCGTGCCTTGACCGACGATGCGAATATTGCGAAACGTCCCGGCCGGAGACTCGCCCTTATCGTCCGCTTCCAGCACGTTAATTAATGACGGCGGGCGGCGGGGCTGCGGATGATCGCTGTAGGGATAGAGGGAGTAGCCTTTTTCCAGCGGATACTGGGCCGGATCGTCCGAACCCAGCAGGGTGGCGCCAGCGGCAATCTCCAGGGTCATATCGCTGTGCAGGAAGAGCGCGCCGGTTTTGAATTCGCCGTCGGAAATCACCACCTTACAGCCCTGATGATAGTGCGCGACGGTGCAGCTATCGATCGCCTGCTGCAGCGCCGCGGCTTCAGCCAGCGCCTTGTCCTTGCGGGCTATTTCACGGTTAAGTTGCTGAATTTCTTTTTTCTGCTTTTTAATCAAGGCTCTTTCTTCACGCTGACCGGGCTGCATAAATTCGTCCCTCCACTGCTGAATTTGCTCAGGATAAAGACCTTTACGGCGACAGTATTCAGCCACAGCATGAGCAGAAAGCGGTGCGGTTTCAACGAGAACGGCAAAGCGGGCGTCCTGCGACCATTCTCGCGTTGACTGACTTTCAGCTACACGAACGCCAGCCTGAGTACGCCAGGCATAAAGCGTATTGGCCGGGGTCCCCTCAGAACGGGCTAACTGAACGACCGGTTGATTATGTGGCGGCATCATTCTGGCGATCAGAGCGGCTTTACGCTCAGGTGAATAAGT
>NZ_CBFFRL010000409.1:0-1622 GCF_965644215.1 Phytobacter sp. V69 | reverse complement strand
GGCCTCATTTCTCGCTGCCGTCCAGATCAGATGCATCGCTCTCTGGGCTAAAATCTTGTGACGACACTATCTAACAGTATGTCGTAATCAACAAATCTTTCGTCTGTAACAAGATGAAACATAAGGTAAATCTCGCCGAATCAAGGATGTCGCCAATGACGAACACAACACAAACCAATCAGTACGGCCAGCAGGTGGGTTTTGCCTTGCCGGACTGGCAGCCCGTTGCCAGACCTGCGCGTACGGCGCTGCCCGGTCAGTATTGCCATTTAGTCCCGCTGGATCGGGCGCATTGCGACGCGCTTTATCAGGCCTTTTCGCTGGCAGACGATGACCGGGACTGGACGTGGCTGGGAGCGAATAAACCCGAGACGCTTGCGGCAATGGCTGAGTGGGTCGCACATAAGATCGCTGATGACAGCCTGGTGCCGTATGCGGTTGTTAGCAGTACCGATAATCGTGCCTGCGGCGTAGTGTGCTGGAGTGGCATCGATACGGTTAACGGAGCCATTGAAATCGGTCACGTGACCTGGTCGCCTCTGATGCAGCGCAATGTGATGGGAACCGAAGCGCTCTATTTATTGCTGCGCCAGGCTTTCGACCAGGGATATCGCCGGGTAGCCTGGCGCTGCGACTCAACCAATGCCGCCTCACGACGCGCTGCCGAACGGATTGGTTTCACCTTTGAAGGGCGCTTTCGTCAGGTGATGACCCGCAAACAGCGCAATCGCGATACCGATTGGTTGTCGATTATCGACGTCGAATGGCCGCCGCTGTGTTCAACGCTTGAAGCCTGGCTGGATCGCGAGAATTTTGATAGCAAAGGGCAACAAAAGCGCGCGCTGGAGAGCTTTAAATAAAAGAAGGTCAGTATAGCGCCGCCACAAACTGTGCTATGTTATTCGCCAATAAAAACAAACTAACTGACTGATAATTAGGTTTAATTAATGATTTAGTGGGAAGGAAATGAAAAAACTCTTAATGCTTGCGGTCCTGGCGGGGGCCGTTTCGGGCTGTACGCCGTTTCAACCGGACAACTGCCATAAAACGGTCGCGCTGAGCGATTGCTATTCCGGGCGTTATACCGATCCGGATGAATTCGGAAGACAGGCACTTGCCATAAAAAACGCCATTGAATCTCAACTTGCCGACCGCCACGCCTGGAAGTATAAAAAATGCCGACTGCACCTGGATTTTGCCTACGATGGCAAGCTTGAAAATGTCGAGTCGCGCTACGGGAACAAAGCCTACTGCGCAGCGCTGGTCACCGCGGCAAAAAGAGCGACCTTCCCGCCATTCCCCAATCAACATGTGTATGAGGCGTTTGCCGGCTCACGGTTTGTCATCACCGGCGAATAGGGTAAAAAAATGCCGTCCAGCTCTGTCACTGAACGGCATTTCAGTCTCCCCAGGGATTAATGTTCCAGAGGCGGGATAACACACAGATAGTTGCCGGAGGTGAGGGGCTGTTCAATTTTATCGAACAACGCCTTTAACATAGCCGTATATACCTGTGGCTCTGAGTCAATCATTGTATCACTTAACATATACCCAAGTAACTTCAAGATGCAGGATGGTAGTGCTTAAACAATCTATCCCTACGATTAACTTGGGTTTACTGG
>NZ_CBFFRL010000408.1:0-1624 GCF_965644215.1 Phytobacter sp. V69 | reverse complement strand
TATCGGTAGTTAACCCTTCCTCCTACACTCTCCACAATCATGTCCGAGCGTTGCACTTATTATCTGAATTCGCGGTCATCATTAAGTATTTTTTCAAACACTGCACCACCGAGGAATCCGGTGACGCCGGTGATCAGTAGAGTATTCATGATCGCATGCTCATTGTTGTTAATTCGCGAATTGTATGCAGCGAAAATTAAACAATCCTTAAATAAGACATGCGGGAATAAATCGATTTCTTAAGGTAATTTTAAGCTTTAAATGCGGAGCGGGTTTAATTGGACAGGTAAAGAGAAAAATAAATTCATTAAAAATAAAAATATTTATAACTTAATGAATTTTAAGTTTTTTTATTCTTTTTATAATAATTTAATTTTAGTGATTTTTTTATATTAACGAGCGTTAATGAAATAATTAATTACAAATAATACGATGCTAAGCCTGCTATGCATTATCCATTTTTTTCCTTTATTTCGATGACAATCACGCAACATTTGCCCATGCCGCAGCTCGCCCTCAAGGGCGAAATCTGTAATAATTAATGTTTATCCCCTAATAGAGTTGATTATGCAGTACCCGATTAATGAGATGTTCCAGACCTTGCAAGGCGAGGGTTATTTTACCGGCGTTCCCGCCATTTTTATCCGTTTACAGGGATGCCCGGTTGGTTGCGCCTGGTGCGATACCAAACACACCTGGGATAAGCTTGAAGATCGGGAAGTCTCCCTCTACAGCATTCTGGCCAAGACCAAAGAGAGCGATAAATGGGGCGCGGCGAGCAGTGAAGATCTGCTGGCTATCATTGAGCGTCAGGGCTGGACGGCTCGCCATGTGGTGATTACCGGCGGCGAACCCTGCATCCACGATCTGATTCCGTTGACCCATCTGCTGGAAAAACACGGGTACAGTTGCCAGATTGAAACCAGCGGCACCCATGAAGTGCGTACCTCTCACGCGACCTGGGTCACCGTATCACCAAAGGTGAATATGCGCGGTGGCTATGACATCCTCCAGCAGGCGCTGGAACGCGCGGATGAAATCAAGCACCCGGTTGGGCGTACGCGCGACATCGAAGCGCTTGACGAGTTGCTGGCGCAACTGACCGATGACAAACATCGGGTGATTGCCCTCCAGCCTATCAGCCAGAAAGACGATGCCACCCGTCTGTGTATCGAAACCTGTATCGTCCGTAACTGGCGGTTGTCGATGCAGACGCACAAGTATCTGAATATTGCCTGATTCGTTTCCTGCTGGTGGTTTTTTACCAGCAGTATGCGCATTGCCTGAGCGCCCGGCCTAAGTGCCGGGCGTTTTTGTTTTTCTGGCAGAAGAGCGGGGAAGTCAGATGTGAAACAATGATACCTGGTGAAATCGGATTTTGCCTTGGGTGTGTTTTTATTTTTGAGAATAATCAACAAGTTAATTTTCTTGTCACACCGAAAAAATTGGTAGAATTTGAGATGCAATAAATAATTCTATAATTCAAAAGGTTATATTTAGAGTGTTCCCCGCGCGAGCGGGGGATAAACGGTGAAATTATCGGTATGATTGTTAGATAGTGTCGTCACAAGATTTTAGCCCAGAGAGCGATGCATCTGATCTGGACGGCAGCGAGAAATGAGGC
>NZ_CBFFRL010000407.1:0-1633 GCF_965644215.1 Phytobacter sp. V69 | reverse complement strand
CAGTGAACCCAAGTCAATCGTAGGGATAGGTTGTTTAAGCACTACCATCCTGCATATTGAAGTTACTTGGGTATATGAACAATCAGGTCATTTCCTTGACGCTCATAGAAATTAACTGACTCCGGTGAGGCATTAATACGAACAACGCTGGTTTCTGTGAGATTTACAACGCGGTCGCTGTTATGTGCATATTGAGCGACCACATCACCCGTTTTTTGATTAATAATATCTACGGAACCGGGAAGGCCATTTTGCGGAGCCATATATTTCACCTCGAGACCAGAGCAATATTTTTAGTGACATCACCAGCAATTATTAAAACGTAGGAATCCCCACGCCGAGTTTTTACTAGCGATATTAAAGAGTTCTGCTACATGATTATAAGATATCTTATAAATCATTGTATTTACTGATAATCATTCCATTCATTACCTTTTACAGGTTCAATGCTGTGTTAAATAAAGATATAATCAAGGTTCACCATTTAGGCAAACACAGCTATCACAATTTATTGTAAAAGTTCCGAATACAGAATATATCTACTAATGTCTCACACAATGATTAAGCTGCACTTAAATACATTTATTATTTATTAAATAGAATTAAAATAGTCCTAATGCGGGAAGCATTTTTAATCAACTGTATGATATATCCTTATTTGGTCTTATTAACCTGAATGCTTTCTTCTTGATCTATTATCCCTACTTTTACTATTGACACCCACTTCGAACGACATCAGTCGTGATTGCTCATACTTTCATCAGGCATCACTGATAGAAAAGTCGCAGAGATATGGACTGGTGTGCCGCGTCATAAATCTGTTATACTCAGCGCAACACTATTGGGGCTGATTCTGGATTCGACGGGATTTGCGAAACCCAAGGTGCATGCCGAGGGGCGGTTTGCCTCGTAAAAAGCCGCAAAAAATAGTCGCAAACGACGAAAACTACGCTTTAGCAGCTTAATAACCTGCTCTGAGCCCTCTCTCCCTAGCTTCCGCTCTTAAGACGGGGATCAAAGAGAGGTCAAACCCAAAAGAGATCGCGTGGAAACCTTGCCTGGGGTTGAAGCGTTAAAACTAATCAGGCTAGTCTGGTAGTGGCGTGTCTGTCCGCAGGTGCCAGGCGAATGTAAAGACTGACTAAGCATGTAGTACCGAGGATGTAGGAATTTCGGACGCGGGTTCAACTCCCGCCAGCTCCACCACTTTTTAGTATTATGACGTCTACAGAAGTCTACTAAGCCCGCTTGGAACCAGCCTTGCGGGCTTTTTTACGTCTACAGAAGTCTACTGAGATTTGCTAGAAGCTACTCGTTATGGCACCCTTTTTGGGACCCAATGCAAAGGGTCCCAAAATCGAGGGTCCTAAAATGGCAAAGATCGCTAAGAAACTCACCGATACTGAAATCAAAAATACCAAGCCAGCAGAAAAGGAAATCAACCTTTTTGATGGTGATGGCCTGATGCTACGAATCGCTCCCTTATCAAAGGGTGGTAAGAAAAATTGGTATTTCAGGTATGCAGTGCCAGTAAGTAAGAAGCGAACAAAGGTGAGCTTAGGCTGTGTCCCTTAATCACCTGAGTTATAGTAACTGTCTTTTTCAACAACATATTGAACTATGGCTCGCTACG
>NZ_CBFFRL010000406.1:0-1653 GCF_965644215.1 Phytobacter sp. V69 | reverse complement strand
ATCTCTTGGCGGAGATTTCAGATTCGCGCGACTGACTTAAAGGTCAAACCTTTCGGAGTCCCCCGGCAAAGCCGGGGTTTACCGGATTTAATTAACAGACCCGTTTTCCGGCAACCTGCCGCCGTTAATGCGACAGAGCCGAACCAACTCGTTGCCGACGAATTGGTCGCTGCGGCGCCGCCTGCTTGCAATGTGAAAATGCGAATTAAGCGGGGGCGGCCTGTCGGGACGTTTTACTGGGATGTGTTCAATTGCCAGCATTGCGCCTGTTGTTGTTGCTTCCACAAACGCGCATACAGGCCGTCTTGCGCCAGTAACGTCTGATGATCGCCCTGTTCAATCAGTTTCCCTTGGTTAAGGACCAGAATGGTGTCCGCATAGCGAATATTTTTAAGCCGATGAGCAATCACCACAACGGTGCGACCGCGCACCAGCTCAGTTATCGCGCGCTGAATCTCGGCTTCTGCCGATGGATCGACGCTGGCGGTCGCTTCGTCCAGTAACAGTATCGGCGCATTTTTCAGCAGCGCCCTGGCAATGGCAATTCGCTGGCGTTCCCCGCCAGACAGCGAATTGCCCCCTTCACTCAGCAAGGTGTCGTACCCCTGGGGAAGCGCCTCAATTAACCTATGGGCCTGGGCGAGTCGCGCGGCCTCTATCGCCTCTTCCCGACTAGCCTCCGGCCTGCCGATGCGCAGGTTATCCAGTACGGAGCCGGAGAACAGCAAAACATCCTGAAAGACCATCGCTACGTGCTGGTGAACCTGCACGGTTCCGAGGTCGCGCAGGTCTACGCCGCCCAGACGGATATGGCCGCATTGTACATCCCACAATCGGGCGATCAGATGGACCATCGTGCTTTTACCTGCGCCGCTCGGTCCGACTATCGCGGTGACATGACGAGCTGGCAGAGTACAGGATATGTCGCTGAGCGTCTGCGGCCCGCTGCCGCCGTTGTCATACGCGAAGCCGACGTGGTCGAATACGATATTTTCTCCCTGTGGCGTCAGTGGGTGTGCCGGTTCGGGTAATGCCTTTTCCGCCAGCAGAGACTCAATCCGACTCAGCGAACGGCGCGCGAAGCGCAGCATCAGGGTTGACAGACCGACGTCGAAGAGCTGACGGTATACCGGCAGGGCCAAGATCAAGAACAGGATCAGAACGTCCGGCGACAGGGTGCCGTCCGTTAGCCACCAGACGCCGGCCAGCAGCAGACTGATGTATCCCATTTCCAGCATAAATCCATAACCGGCCAGCCAGGGCGCGGGCTTAGATTCAACGGCGAGTGTGGCGTCATGATGTTCGGTCAGAATCGACTCCAGGCGCTTCCAGGCTTGGTTAAAGCGTCCGAAGCTGCGGATGACCGCAATACCCTGCACGTATTCCAGTAGAGCGGACTGCGCCGCTACGCCGGAAGCGATCATGCGGTCGCTCGTGCGGGCCGCCATGCGCTGGCTTAACCTCAGCATCAGTAGCGCCAGCGGGATCCCGGCGCATGTCAGCAGCGCCAGATGCCAGTCCAGCCACAGCAGGAACAGCATAAGAAATATCGGCATGGATAGGCCGGACACGAACACCCCTAGATAGTGTCGTCACAAGATTTTAGCCCAGAGAGCGATGCATCTGATCTGGACGGCAGCGAGAAATGAGGCC
>NZ_CBFFRL010000405.1:0-1665 GCF_965644215.1 Phytobacter sp. V69 | reverse complement strand
CGGTAGTTAACCCTTCCTCCTACACTCTCCACAATCATGTCCGAGCGTTGCACTTATTATCTGAATTCGCGATCAACAAAAGCCTGTCGCTCTGGCGTCATCTCTATTTGACCACGCAGAGCCATGTTTACTTCGGTAAACCCCTCATTGGTTGTATAGCCGTACAGCGCACCAATTTCATCGTCTGACAAACGTTTAGAAAGATCCAGGTCATGTTGTTCCGCAATCTCGCGACCTTTTTGCGTCCATTTGTTTGCGGTAGCCTCACCTTTAGCCTCTTTAAGCGTCATGGATGGTTTGCTTGATGTCGCTGTTACCGGTTCTGCATTGACGATTTCTGTAGCCCGCGCAGCACGCACCGCATCATATTTCGCACCGCCTTTCATACCGGCACCGCCACCTATCAGGCTACCGAAAAGCATGCTCCATTTTTGCTCGTCACTGCCCTCACCAAACAACCATCCCCCCGCCCAGTTCCCTACAGTTCCTCCCCTGAAGGCGCCAGCAGTACTGAGCACAGCGATGGCTGGCGTTGCGACCACAGCGAGAGCCGCAGTACCAACCCCCAGCATAAGCCAGTTCACCCAGCCCGGAATCTCAGGACTTATCTCGTCCGTTTGTACTTTCGCGCCACCAAAAAAAACATTGGGTGACCCGGAAAAAATCTCGGCGCTACAGGTAAGTTTGTCCCCCACCCGCGCGGCAGGATAATTGTTGATATAGGTTTTGATAGAACCTTCGGCGACTCGCTTTGGCGAACCACTATGCTCATCACATTTGCCCAATGACAGATGCGCGCGAATCGCCTTACGGCTATTCACATAGACATTTGGCGAGCCCTCAGTGAGCGTGCCAGTGACATGCCGGGGCGCCCAGGACATACTTCCCAGTACCTCTCCTAACCCGCCTGCGGCACAGGCGCCCACAGCGGCAGATGCCACAACCAGCGCCAGCCCACCGGTCGCGACCACTGCTGCCGCACCCAGTAATGCGCCACCGATAAGCCCAACAACCATCCAGCTTTTCGACGCGGTATGGGCAATGGGGTCATCGACCCTCGCAGCCTGAAGCGCGGTCATTACGACGTTGTCCGTTGCCGGGCAAGAAACGCCTGAATCTGCCCGGGAGATGCCAGCCCCTGCGGCCCGTTAACGGTACGACAAATACTGAGTTGCTGTTCCAGATGATGCCCAGGCTCTGAGAGAACAGACCATAAGGCGTAGCGCACCGGTTGCGTATCGGGTACGGGGGCGATGCGCAGTGGCGAACCGTCCTGGGCATAGAGTAAATAAAGACCTTCACGGGCTCGCTGCAATGGCAGGCTTTGATAGAGCGCTTGTACACCGGAAAAAACGTCCAGACTGCAGCTTTCGGTATCCAGAGCAAAAAACATGTCCGGATTATCCGCGCGGATCATTTCCCCCAGCGCCGCCGCATGCTGATTATGATGAAAGCGAATGCTGGCAATAATATCCTGATACTGTTGCTGATAATGCTCGCTGAATTCGCCGGGGCAAGTGCCAATATAGCAAATAACTTTTTTACCCCCCAAGGTTCATCCAATAAAATAACGGTCTGCCGCTGAAATATTAGATAGCGTCGTCACGAGGATAAAAATCATTGATAATAGGGCCTTCTAATCAGAAGGCCCTATTATCATGACTA
>NZ_CBFFRL010000404.1:0-1666 GCF_965644215.1 Phytobacter sp. V69 | reverse complement strand
TTATCGGTAGTTAACCCTTCCTCCTACACTCTCCACAATCATGTCCGAGCGTTGCACTTATTATCTGAATTCGCGACTTACATATCTACACTACGTGATGGATTGATATTTTTCTGATTTAATTTCAATTGGTTAACTTTATAGAATTGAAGTGAGTGTTGAATTACAAAAGATATATCGATAAATTTGTGATGCAAATCACGATATATAATATTTATCTGTAAAATAAATACTTAGACATATTTAAATCTCATTAAGCAAAACTGAAATATGGCACACCCATTTAAATAGAGTAACTGTCGTTATGCCGAAATAACTAACCAACTGGGTTTATGGTCTATTTTCTAAAATTTATATACGACACCCTTCCGATATATTCTTATTTAATCCTTTGAATAACCCCGGCTATTTACCGGGATTTAACTGACATCAGTTGTAACTGGCGACGATTTCTATCGCAGAATTTGCACTTCCTGCCGAAACCGCACCCGTCGTGCGAATATAGCGTGCAGTCATTTTTATGGTTTCGATGGTGGGCGTACTGCTGCTGGAGTAGGTTTTCGTCGTATAACCTGTTGCAGCAATCGCGCCAGGATTAATGGGCTGATTGAATTTCACCGGGCTCACTGGGGTGGTTCCCGTCGACTGAGACGTTGTTCCCCAGGCAAGCTGAATGCCAAAACCTGTCGCTGTACTGCCGCTGTCCAATGCAATGACGCCATTATTGGTGCCAACCTCACGGGTTCTGGGCATCACGGTGAGCACCAGACCTATATTCGGTGTGGTGGTTGCGGTTCTGCTAATCGCATTTGCCGAATTGATGGAGTAGGTCGAATTATATCCATAGGCTTTTGGGCATTGCAGGGTAAAGGCGGCGTCCTTCCAGGCAGAGAGCGAATCGCCAACATCGTGGCTGCCCATTGGCACCGTTTTATGCGTAAAGTTACAGGTACCCGGATAAGCAGTTAACGAGCCGTTAAACTGTTTGGACATGATGAACCAACCTGTTGAGAATGCTGCATCATAACCATTGTTTGGCGGTGGAGGGAGCATAGTATTTCCCGGCGGAATGTTTAATAGTACATTCAGAACAGGTCCGTTAAATGTTATCAAACCATTTATCGGCAGGTGAGTCCCTCCGTTTGACGGAGGAATTTTCCAGAGCGTAGCCTGAACGCTCAAGGCGTTAGTGGAAAGACTTGTCCATCGATACTGGGTTCCCAGGCCACCTGCATTCAGTATTGTGTAGTTGGCTGACGTGCCAATAGGATTTACAGGCGTGGCAGCACTACCCATCGCAACTTTAAACGAGATTCCCACGCTTTCTTCGGAGGTCGGGAATATCCATTCCCCGTTATACAGGGTGGGTTGTTTGCCATTATAAGGAACAACATATCTTATGGTGTTCACACTATAGGCAGAGCCCATATTACATTGCGCATTACCACTCCAGCGAAAAAATGACCATGTCGCGAGTTTAGAATAGGCCGTGGTATTACCTTCACCACCGCTTGTCACTGACAGGTTTTGCACCGGCATTTGAAAAGTTTCCAGTGCAGACCCACCTGAACACTGTATATTTATTGCAGAAACACTAGATAGTGTCGTCACGAGGATAAAAATCATTGATAATAGGGCCTTCTAATCAGAAGGCCCTATTATCATG
>NZ_CBFFRL010000403.1:0-1669 GCF_965644215.1 Phytobacter sp. V69 | reverse complement strand
CTTATCGGTAGTTAACCCTTCCTCCTACACTCTCCACAATTATGTCCGAGCGTTGCACTTATTATCTGAATTCGCGAGCAACAAATATTTAAAAAAACACTCAGGTGAAACAATGAATACAAACTGAGCCAGAATATGCGCAAAACTCTCGCCCTCATTGACACTAACCGTACCGTCAAGGATTGAGGATTTCAGCCAGTCCAGAAACTTTTCTCCTGGGGTGCCAGATTCCATCCCGACCAGCGAAGGCTCTTTAGAAGAAGTAGTTTCAACCTTCGCTTCAACAACAGGAGCACCAGAGCCCGACATCTGGTCAAGCACGCTAAGAAGTGCTGCGGTTGATACCGACTCGTCCGGGACAGTTTCATCACCTGTTCGTTCATCGGATGACTGAGTATCATGATTATCAAATGCCGAAAGCAACGTAACCTGACCGGTAACATCCTTGGCAGCATAATCACCTGTCTGGTTAGTATCGTAACCTATTGATGCATTGTTAATTGGCTCTGGAACCGGTGTTATATTTTTGTGACTGGACGTTTGATGCATATCGTCGTCTATTAAATTTGGGATATTGTTTGTTCTGGATTCTTCCTCACCTTCCTCCCCTGTGGTGATCACCTTATCGCTTTCAGAGGGGCTTGCTGTACCAGAAACGGTTCCTGATCTATTGGCAACGCTGGCAAGCGCATCGCTGATGATGCTGTTGAGAATTCCAGACTGAGCTTTTTGTCCGCTGAGATACAAAAATAGCGCACCTGAAATCGCCGGCCAGCGTTGAAGCCAGATAGCCGCAGCATCCGGGATGAGTTTACTGGCAATGTACATGCCGTTCATTGAAGCCGTCCTCCCCTGCCGGGGACGCACCCGCCAGTTTGCACCGGGTATTTCCATCCCCGGACACCAGGCTTTTCCGTTCGCCAGGCTCCCTTCAATCTGCGACAACCAGTCAAGATGATGAAAAAGCCCAGCCCAGAACACTGCGCATATCCAGGCCGGCCCCTGCTCTGCCTGCTCCTCAGGCGTCGCTCCCGGAGGTAACATCATACCGCGTACCAGCCTCACGGCACTTGCGGCCACGGATAAACTGAGGTCAGTAAAGCTCCCTGGTGTGGAGAACGGCCCCGCCCAGGCTGCCGGTACTTCCTGAACCCGAGCAGCCATTTGCTCTAAGGGTTTTAGCCAGAATTCGTCAAAGGCTGACTGTGACAGTGGGCAATTTTCCCGCAACATCCGGACGATCTTCTGTCGCTCCGCAGTTCCCAGTAACAACTGACCGGACCGTACGTTCCTGAACCCTCCCGCTTGTGCCGGCTGCACGGATGGCCTTACTGAGTGTTCCGTTCCGACTGCCAGCCCAAGGCCTGTTAACCATTTCAGTCCACGCATAACCACCCCATAACCAGATTCCGAATTGACGCTACGCTATGGAGACGGTTGTATTTTGCAAGTCAAAAGCCTTAGTTCCTGATTAAACAAAACGAACTTGCATTAATCCTTAAAGGCCGGTTCACAGTTTTCAGATGAAGATAATTAATCAGCATGCTTCCTTAAGCGCCATCAGAAATCTGAGGGAAGCGACAGGAATGCAAAGATTAGATAGTGTCGTCACAAGATTTTAGCCCAGAGAGCGATGCATCTGATCTGGACGGCAGCGAGAAATGAGGCC
>NZ_CBFFRL010000402.1:0-1676 GCF_965644215.1 Phytobacter sp. V69 | reverse complement strand
CCAGTAAACTCCATACATTGTCAGAAATATCGTGGCGCCGATAGGCTGGAATAGTCATGATAATAGGGCCTTCTAATCAGAAGGCCCTATTATCAATGATTTTTATCCTCGTGACGACACTATCTAGCACTTTAAGTAATGGTAATAGCAAAATCATCTTCATTTTCCTTCTGAATGTGAATAGTCAGCAAAAGTGCCCAAACTCCATGTATACAACAAGATAGCGCAGGGGGTGAGAGCAAGCAGTCAACATATGACGTCATCATGACGTTTATAATTTGGTCTTCCTTGCTAATGGTTAGCAGGTAAATAATCACTATTTAATCTTAGCAAAGCGGCAAAAGCGACATGACGCTTTCACCTATTAATATAATAGGTGAAAACGATAATTATTGGCGATAAAACGTAAAAATTATGCGGTGGTCAGCTGTGGCCATAAGCGCAGGGTGGTTGCGGCAATCTGCAGCAATTTCTCGCAGCTTGCCCCTTCGCGTGCGCTGATCGACATACCTTGCAGTATGCAGCTTAAAAACTGCGCCAGTTCCTGCGCATTGGCATGTGCCGGAATTTCCCCACGCTGCTGACGCTGCAACAAAAACTGGAGCAGGATTTGTTCCTGCTGCGCGTGGCGCGACTTGATCGTCTCTGCAATCGCCTGCGAAGAGGCGGCCAGCGTCGCGGAGGTGTTGATCAGAAAACAGCCCGCCGGGGTGTCATTGCTGGTAAAGCAACTTGCCACCGCCGTGAAGTAATCTTTCAACGCCTGTGCCAGCGGTTTCTCGTCGCATAACAGCTGCGCTTCATGTTTTGCGGCAAAAAGCGAGATATAGCGATCCAGCACTGCACGGAACAGGCCTTCTTTATTCGTAAATTCCGCATACAGCGTGGGTGCTTTCGCTCCCGTCGCCTCTACGAGATCTGATAATGACGTAGCTTCGTAGCCATGCTGCCAGAATAATGCCATGGCCTTATCAAGCGCCACTTCCCTGTCGAACACTTTCGGTCGGCCACGGCTTTTTTTCATACAAGCGACTTCACTGGTCATAGTGCCGTTCAACCTTTGTTGGTTTGTTGAACAATCATTATAAAAATAAATGCTGTCAGACACCAGAGGCAAAATAGCACAAATTAATAAATTATATCTATATGATAAATATGACTTTATTAATTTAATTAACGGTCGTTATAAAAAGTGATTGACGCGTGATGTAGATCACACTTATCATTTACCTATCGATCGTTAAGTTAATGCTTACGACGCCACTTTCATCTGCTACAGAAACACATATCATGAAAAACGTTAAAACTCTGATTGCCGCTGCCGTACTTAGCTCACTCTCTTTTGCAAGCTTCGCTGCTGTTGAAGTCCAGGGGACTCCGGCAGGCCAACAGGAAATCGCTACTATCGGTGCGTCAGCAGGCAACAACCTCTCTTCTGTTGAAGATCAACTGGCTCAGAAAGCCGATGAGATGGGTGCGAAATCTTTCCGCATTACCTCTGTAACCGGTTCTGACAACCTGCACGGTACAGCGGTTCTGTACAAATAAGTTAAGCCACTGCATTAACCCTCATAGAAAAGGCCTCGCATTTGCGAGGCCTTTTTTGTGCACAAAAAACCCCCAGCTAGGCTGGGGGTTCCGGAAAGCTTTCAGCTTTAAGCCAGTTATCAAAACCC
>NZ_CBFFRL010000401.1:0-1743 GCF_965644215.1 Phytobacter sp. V69 | reverse complement strand
TTATCGGTAGTTAACCCTTCCTCCTACACTCTCCACAATCATGTCCGAGCGTTGCACTTATTATCTGAATTCGCGGCATCTATTCTAAGGAGAAGATATGAGCATTAAGGATGTAAGTTCGGCGGCCAATTTGACGGTCATGCCTGCCACCCGCCAGGAAACGGTACATGCCCTGACGGGGAAAAACGTCGATCCTGCAGAGTCTGTTGAGGTCAACCTGTCGCCGGAAGCGATGGCACAAGCATGGGAGCAGTTAACGCCGCCGACCCAGGAAGAGATAGACGCGAACGCCCGTGAGATGCTCAGTCTGCGTAATCAGGCGATGGCGCGCATGCCCACGGGTCCGAATCTTGCCATCGGTTTTTATACGGACCCGGCAACCGCCAGCGACGCGGTCAGCTTTCAGGGCTTTTTCCAGAACGCCACGGCGAGCGCCGATGATATGGCTGACGCACTGCATAAAGCCCTGACTTCCCCGACCCAGAACGGGGATTACACCACCAATGCGATGGATCTTGCCCTAACCAGGCCAAGCTGAACCGGGTAGTGCAGACGTATGTCGCAGCCGATTATCAGAATGAAGCCAGCGCGTTCGTCACTCAGTTTATTGGCGACAAAACCGCGCAGGCCGATCAGATGACGAAAGTTGTGCTGACTCAGGCGACGAAGCTGTCGCAAAGCCTGGGCGATAGTGAGCAGGCCCAGCATCATCTGGATGCCATCGCACAGTTGAGTGACGGTACGCACTCTTCCCAGACGATCCGCAATGAGATGCTGAGCTTCACCGCCGGTTCCACGGACAGTGATACCTGGTTCTCGTCCATCAACGACTGGGTTGATGAAAACCGTTCGTTGCCGTATATCCTTGAGATCGAGAAAGGCCATATCGGCGCATTACAGGAACAGTGGCAGAGTTTTGTCGCGAGCCTGAAAACCGACGCCTGAGCCGTTGCCCCTTATCCTGTGATGAGGGACAATTAATATCCCACCGTATAAACTCGCCCGGTCTGCACGCCTTCAAGACTGCGGCGGTATGCCAGCGCAACCCGTGCGGCTGGCACGCTTTCAAACCCCGGGAAGAAGGGGCCATAGGCCTCTTGTGATTCGCTCAGCATTGTTGGGCTGACCACGTTTATGCGTTGCCCGTGTTTCAGCTCGCAGGCCGCTGCTTTCACAAACCCTTCCAGCGCGGCGTTAACCGTCGTGGCATTGACTCCTTGCGCGATGGGCTCCTGGCCGACAATACCGCTGGTTAGCGTAATCGAACCGCCCTCGCGCAGGTAATGTTGCCCTGCCAGCACCAGGCGTACCTGGCCGAGCAGCTTATCCTGTAGGCCAATTGAGAAATCCTTGGTGGTCATTTTTTCCAGTGGCCCAAAAAACAGGTTACCGGTGGTGGCGACGATAGCATCGACGGGCCCGACTTTTTCAAACAGCGCCGCTACGCTCTCATCTGACGTGATATCGACATGGACATCACCGTTGGTGCGGCCTGCGCGGATAATCTCATGCTGGTGGAGTTCCTGCGCCACTGCCCGACCCACGGTACCACTTGCGCCAATCAGTAAAATTTTCATCGTTATGCTCCTCTGTTGCGGTAGTGGCCATTCTTTCGCTAATTATTTATAAGATAAATGAGCTAAACGTTAATTGATTACTAGATAGCGCCGTCACAAGATTTTAGCCCAGAGAGCGATGCATCTGATCTGGACGGCAGCGAGAAATGAGGCCGTATTTTTTGCG
>NZ_CBFFRL010000400.1:0-1748 GCF_965644215.1 Phytobacter sp. V69 | reverse complement strand
CAAAAATCAGAAGGCGGAGCCCGTCTATTCGCCACGCCCTAAAGCTGCCAGTCTGCTCGACCCGCATCGTGACTACATCAGGAAGCGGCTTGCAGAGGCACACCCTTACCGGCTGTCAGCGACGGTGGTTTATCGAGAAATACGTGAGCGTGGCTATCGGGGCTCCCTGACCTTGCTGCGCTACTTCCTCCGCGCAGAGCATCCACCTGTAACAGCGGAGCAGGCTGTGCGCTTCGAAACCGAGCCAGGACGACAGATGCAGGTCGACTGGGGGACGATGCGCAGCGGGCATACCCCGCTGCACGTCTTTGTTGCCGTACTGGGATACAGCAGGATGCTTTACATCGAGTTCACGGACAATATGCGATACGAAACGATGGAAAGCTGCCACCGCAACGCCTTCCGGTTCTTCGGAGGCGTGCCACAGGAAGTGCTGTATGACAACATGAAGACGGTTGTGCTGCAGCGCGATGCTTATCAGCCAGGTCAGCATCGCTTCCATCCTTCCCTCTGGCAGTTCGCCAAAGAAATGGGCTTCACACCGCGCCTGTGCCGGCCGTTCCGGGCGCAGACAAAGGGCAAAGTTGAACGCATGGTGGGCTACACCCGCCAGAGCTTCTATATCCCACTGATGACGCGGCTCAGGCCTGCCGGCGTCGTGCTGGACGTTGAAACGGCCAATCGCGAAGGCCGCCGCTGGCTCAGCGAGGTAGCCAACAGTCGTGAGCACCAGACGATCCACTGCCGACCCTGCGACCGCTGGCAGGAAGAGCAACAGTCCATGCTGGCACTTCCGCCAGATAAGCCGGTGGAGCAGTTGCTGATCAAAGAAGACATCCAGCTCTTCGACCGTAATCCGCTGCATCATCCGCTCTCCATCTATGACATGTTCTGCCCGGGAGCTGCTTAATGACTGAGATACAGCATCAGCGCCTGGCGTCGCTGGCAGAACAGCTGCAGCTGGAAAGTCTTGTCGGCTCGGCGCACGCGCTGAGCCAGCAGGCCGTCAGCCAGGAATGGAGTTATCTGGACTTCCTTGAGCATCTGCTGCAGGACGAGAGGCTGGCGCGTCACCAGCGAAAACAGGCGATGTATACACGAATGGCGGCGTTCCCGGCGGTGAAAACCTTCGAAGAATATGACTTCACCTTCGCGACGGGCGCACCACAGAAGCAGCTGCAGTCGCTGCGCTCCCTGAGCTTCATTGAGCGGGGAGAAAACGTGGTACTGCTGGGGCCATCAGGTGTGGGCAAAACGCATCTGGCTATCGCGCTGGGCTATGAAGCTGTGCGGGCCGGGATCAAGGTACGCTTTACCAGCGCTGCCGACCTGTTGCTGCAGCTGTCAACGGCGCAGCGGCAGGGTCGCTACAAAAACACGCTTCACCGGGGCGTACTGACACCCCGCCTGCTCATCATAGACGAAATCGGTTATCTGCCGTTCAGTCAGGAAGAAGCGAAACTGTTCTTCCAGGTGGTGGCGAAACGCTACGAAAAAAGCGCCACAATCCTGACATCGAACCTGCCGTTCGGTCAGTGGGACCAGACGTTCGCAGGTGATGCCGCTCTGACATCAGCGATGCTGGACAGGATCCTACACCACTCACACGTAGTGCAGATAAAAGGAGAGAGCTATCGACTGAAACAGAAACGTAAGGCAGGACTGATAACGGAACCTAATCCTGAGTGATCAGGTGGGTCAAATTACAACTGCTGTTGTTAAACAAAGGTGGGTCAAAGTTCGACTGC
>NZ_CBFFRL010000399.1:0-1769 GCF_965644215.1 Phytobacter sp. V69 | reverse complement strand
CCTTTCAGAGAGAGCAGCTTAACCCCAGGGTCAAAATTCAGCTGCTGGGGTGGGTCACTATTCCATTGCTGCTAACAACCGCGTATCCAACCCCGAGATCATTCACAAAAGCGACCTCTGAGAACGCCATCGCAGCATGGTGCGCTCGGGTATGGCCGTTCTGGTGAGCAGAGGTCTCTTTTTTGAAAGGTAATCCCCATGCAGACAATCACTGTGCCGTTTTACGGCAATGAACTTTACGTCGTTGATCACAACGGCGAGGCATACACCCCAATGAAGCCGATTGTTGAAGGCATGGGGTTGGACTGGAAATCCCAACACAAGAAGCTTTCTCAACGCTTTGCAAAAGGTATGGTGGAAATCACCACACCCTCAGCCGGTGGCATGCAGGTTATGACTTGCCTTGCTCTGCGTAAACTCAACGGCTGGCTGCAGACCATAAGCCCAAACCAAGTGAAGCCTGAAATTCGCGAGCGCGTAATCCAGTATCAGGATGAGTGCGACGACGTGCTCTACGAATACTGGACAAGAGGTGTCGTAGTTAACCCCCGCAAGGTCAGCATCATGGAGGAACTCAATCAGGCCTGCTCTGATATGAAACGCGATAAAGGGATTGCCAGCCTGTTCGGTACCGGGCAGAACGAATGGAAAGGTGTAAAAGCGGCTCATGTCTCGAAAATTAAGGCGCTGGTTGATGAAGCCAATGGGCTGATTGAATTTTGCCTGGCCGACACCGGGAAAGGCAAACTGACGCGCACCTGATAAACAACCAACAGGCTGCCATCCGGCAGGTGTTTCAAAGATGCAGCGGAAAAATATGGGCTAAGCATGGGGTGTCTTACCCCAAGGCTAAAAGTGATGATGCCCGAAGAGGCCTTATCAAAGCCCATTGCTAAACGTAGACCCCGAAAGCCCGCCAATTTGAGCGGGCTTTTTGTTGCCGGCGTCTCAGAGACGGAATCGAAACCGTCACCAAACAACTGACAGGCCTGCAAGCGTATGTGCGTGAGCAGTGCCTTAAATAACCGAGCCGCGCGACAGTGGGCTTTAACTTAAAAGAGAGAACGCGATGGAAAAAGAGCAAAACGGCTGCACCATTATCCCAATGGCGAAAGACTTTAAATTTCACTTGAGCCAACTGGTTAACCTTCGAATCAGCGACGAATGGGGCGAAGTTCAGGCCCGCGCTCAATACCTTAATGGTGAGAACCAATATCTTGTCCACTATCAAGCGGCGGATAAATGCGCGACCGAGCGTTGGTATTCAGAGTCCCAGCTGGTAGCTGTAGAAGATGATCGTTCACCCGGCTTACCAGTGTTTGGCTGTGTCGATCTGCCGGAAGGCGCGGTGGTTGAAGAATAGGCATTACAGCAGGCATTCACTGAGTGCCTGTGATAATGTCATTCCGTCAAAAATCGGAGTGGTTCTCATGAGAAAATTAATCGTCTTTTTTAACGGTGGCGCTCCTTACTCTGTAGAAGTAGGAGAGCATCTTAATTCTCTTCGGCTTGCGTATCCCGATCAAACTGAAATAGACCTTCCCATTCGGTCTTGCTTATATCCGGGTAAATACATAATGGAAGAGCACTTCTATGTTTCAGATCGGGATGTAACAGATACGGATATTATTAACGCAATAGATGTTGCCCCTTAGAAGCCATCAATATTTTTAAGCCTCGCAATAGCGGGGCTTTTTTATATTTGCATGAACACCACCTCCTATGGAGGTGGTCAGCAATAAGTTGGCTCTGCCAATAATGCTACTCAT
>NZ_CBFFRL010000398.1:0-1812 GCF_965644215.1 Phytobacter sp. V69 | reverse complement strand
TTGTTGAAAAAGACAGTTACTATAACTCAGGTGATTAAGGGACACAGCCTAGTCTCCAGGATTCCCGGGGCGGTTCACTTCTACGTGCGGGATAAGTCTGTGATACCCCCAGGAATGTTAGGACATCACAAACTCCTGGCGGTAGTCGTTAATCAGTCCTTTGGTTTCGTGTTTTTGGTGTTCGTGGGGATTTGGTTTTAGCAGTAACAGCGCCGGTCATTGCTGCGGTTAATTTGTCGACTGTTCCCCGTAAAGATTCTGCAATGGTCTTTTCCGCGTTAAGTGTCGCTTCCATCGAAACAATCTGGTTCCTGAGCTTATGTAGCTCTTCAACCTGATCTGTTTGAACCTGTCGTGATTGTTTGTTCTCGTCAGTTAAACGTTGAGCTTCAGCACGCAGTTCTTCATTCTCCCCTTTGGCTGTATTCAGCTCCGATTGTACGTTCGCCAGGGTCGTAACCTTTTCTTCTAAAGATGAGCGCAATTCGGATGAAAGGGATTGGGCTGAGGACAGGTCCTTCTCGTACTGATTGATACTGACCTTTAAATCAGACACTGTCTGTTTTAAGTGTTCGCATTGGCTGGAGATAGCGGTCAGCTCTACTTGCTGAGATTTATTTTCATCAGTCAGGTGCTTCTGATATTCTTGCTGGGAAGCCAGTTCCTGCTTACGCTCACTCAGTTGCTGGCTCAGTGTCCCCACTGTCTGTTGTATAAGCTGGATTTCGCTGTTGGCATGTTGTAGCTCGTTTTGGCTTTCCGCTAGTCTTTCTTTAGTGTCGAGGAGTGAACTTTCAAGTTTACTTGCATGGTCACGCTGCTGAGCCAGATCACTGAGCAGGTTAATTTTTTCGCTGGTCAGAACTGTAACCTGATCTTTGCACTGTGAAAGCTGTTCCAGAATTTCACTGTTCTGCTGCTGCAACTGATTGCTGATATCTTCAGCATATTTGACACTTTCGCTTTGGATGTTTGTATAGCTCAGTCTGTAAAACCATGTGATCAACGACATCAGGTTGTAAAGTGCAGTGTTAATATCCGCTGGGATGTCGAGGGTACGGGCCTCCTCCGGTACTTTTTTAATGTAGTCCTTATAGTTTTCTACCGCCTCTTGCGCCCGGGAAAATGACCCTCCTACAGCATCACGTAGCCAATGGGTCTTGAAAAAGGTGGCAACGTTTTCGGGGTTAATTTCCTTTTCCCGACAAATTTTCTCAATTTCAGTAAAATAGTGATGAAGACCAATGGAAGAATAACGGCTTTGCTTAAGATCTTCGGGCTGGGCGATAGTAAGGCTGTCGTTTTCCTTGGCGCTTATATCGGATGCCTTCGGTTCATCCTCGTTCATAAGATTATCTTTGTCAGTCATCATATTTATCCTTTAGCCGGGATCTGGTTGGCAAAATAAATGCTAATCAGGTCATTCAGCGCGTTAAGCAGGCTCTCACACTCGACTGAGACATGGACATTCCCATTTTCAAACAGTCGGCATTTCCAGCCATTCTGGTCGTTAACATCGCCGGTAAAATCGGTTTTTCGCAAGGCAGCCAGTCTGTCGTACATGTTCTTTCCGCTACCGACAGGTGGTGTGGCTACATTGGAGCAGATGCACACGATATTCTCAAAGTCGTTTAAATAGAAGAGATTATCCTGAGAAAACCCATTATATCTCATCATGTTTAAATCGGGGAAAATGCCACGCAATACCAGTTTTTTTGGCATTACAAATTGCTGAATATTAGATAGTGTCGTCACAAGATTTTAGCCCAGAGAGCGATGCATCTGATCTGGACGGCAGCGAGAAATGAGGCC
>NZ_CBFFRL010000397.1:0-1827 GCF_965644215.1 Phytobacter sp. V69 | reverse complement strand
TTATCTTTCAATGGTCAAGCTGGGTTGCATCCGATTGTTTTACAAGAGGTTATGCAATTAAGGGACACAGCCTAGTGCAATATTCGAATTGGGGGGGAGGCAGTTGGATAACCCTCAGTTTTTATACCCGCGGCGATTTAACTCCCACGATACCCACATGCGATATAAAAGAGTTTGATAAAAAAGTAACCTTACCACCTGTGAAACTTTCTGATCTGATGAGCGCCATTCCAGGACGTTACAGCAATCTCACTAATACTTTTAATATTGCACTTGAATGTAAGGATAAACCAAAAGTTAGTGTGAAATTTGATGGGGTGAAAATGACAGGTATTCCGGATGAAGACGTACTGGCTAATAGAGTGAGTGGAAACGAGAACATGGGGATCCAGATATTATTTAATTCAACCCCGGTTAAAATTGGGGATGTTTTTCATATACTCAACTCTACACAGACACAAGAGTTGCTGACATTTAATGTCTATTACTATTACAAAGGCGGCGGAGTACAAAGTGGAGCGGTACAGTCGCAAAGCGAGTTCACTTTTACTTATCAGTAGACTTTATTATATAGGGCCATACAGCCCTATATTTTTGTGACAGTAATCGTCATTTAACAGCATAAAAACATATGATGAGAAATTACGCACTCTGCGCCATGTCATCCTGCTCTGGCATCGTCCGGTTGAATGCCTGCTGCACAAAACGACGCAGCAACTCAGTGGCATCCGGAGACGGCAATACGCCAGACAACAGTGCATGCGCGTCAAAGCCTTCTTCGGTCAACGCGTCTTCCCGTTGGTGAATCATGGCGGAAGCGATATCCGGGGTAAATTCCGGGTGAAATTGCGTCGACATGGCATTCGGCCCATAACGTACAATCTGATGCTGGTCATGCGCAGACGACGCCAGCGCCAGCGCACCTTCCGGCAGACGTGAAACGGTCTGCATATGAGTCAGATGCGCAGGGAACTCACGCGGCAATGTGCTTAACAGCATATCGTTACTGGCATGCGGGTGTAGCCGAATCGCCTGACTGCCCACTTCGCGCCCCTGCGGGTGCCACTCCACTTCACCGCCCAGCGCATGCGCCATCAACTGGTGGCCATAGCAAACGCCGAACAGCGACATGCCAATCGACATGGCTTCGCGAACCCACTCGGCGGCGGCTTCGCTCCAGGGAAGGCGGTCTGTCACCATCGCCCATGAGCCGGTAATCACCGCCACGCGGCTGGCATCCGGCGCAGGCAACGCTTCACCTTCAAACACTCTGACGACTTCGGTTTGTTCCAGAGGGTGCTGAATGGCACGGCAAAACCAGGTCGGGATATCGCCATGAACTTCACGAATGGATTCAGAGGGTAAACCTACTTGCAGGATAATTAACGGACGGTCTGCCATTACAACAACTCTCCTCCTGTATTGAACATTCGTTCGACTATGCGCCGAAAAATGCGGCCTGTGAAGGGCTTAGCGGCAAGAGGATTGTAAAGGCTAAACGGCTGACGGCGGAGTTTAGCGCCTTGTTATTGCGCTATTTATTTGTTTTGTTGGTGAAAATTCATACAGAATCGCGCTTGTGATTTTTTTGCATATTGTTAGCTTTTTTCTGGCGCATGGCTTGCCACAATGAAGCCTCTGTTGACAGGCTTTTATGCAAATGGTTGTATAGTACAACCATATCTTATTCCGGTTATGACCATGCAAAATGCCACGCTGATTAATGAAATTCGCGCCTGATGGTGCGCGAGCTAGGCTGTGTCCCTTAATTGCATAACCTCTTGTAAAACAATCGGATGCAACCCAGCTTGACCATTGAAAGATAAT
>NZ_CBFFRL010000396.1:0-1835 GCF_965644215.1 Phytobacter sp. V69 | reverse complement strand
AGCTCAGCTAAGGTAAGGCTAATACAGCTAAGGACTCCACTGAACCCCACCGATTAAATCGCACCTTCCTTAACGCGTTTCTTCAACTCCACGCGGCTCAGTTGACGGCGATTACCCTGCTGGCTGAAAAAGTGGAGACCCATGCCGAATTTGAGCAATATAAGAAACATGGTTTCGAATTATTTCAGGGGTATTTTTACAGTAAGCCTGAAATAGTTCAAAGCAAGCGCCTTTCGCATCAGGCCGTTCATTTGTTCCAGTTGATGAATGCCGTTAACGCGGAAGAACTGGATTTTGACAAAATTGAACTTATCCTCGAGCGCGATCTGACGTTAACCTATAAAATTCTAAAATATGCGCGCAATATTGTTTACCGGGTGAGCGGTATCAGCGGTGGCGATCATTTAACGCTGAAAAATATTGCCATGTATTTGGGGCGAAGTGAGCTGACTCGCTTTGTTTCGCTGGCATGTCTGGCAAACCTCGCCAGTAAAAATATCGGTGAGCTGTACCACCTTTCGCTCGCGAGGGCGAAGTTCTGCGAAGTGATGGTTGAGCGTGCATTCCCTGCCCGCAGTGCGCAGGATGCGTTTCTCTGTGGATTGTTTTCACTACTGGATGTGATGCTCGACATGCCTCTGGAAGAGATTGTGCAGCAAATTGCGCTGTCTTCATCCGTCAGGAATGCACTGGTGGAGAAGAAAGGCACCCTCTATGAGATCCTCTGTCTGGCGCAATATTATGAGCGGCGCGAATGGGACAACATCCAGATTCAGGCCAACAAACTTAAGATTCCGGGGTGGGCGGCCATTCATGCCATGAGCGTTGCGACGGCATGGGCGGATGCGACGGTGTCCTGAGGCCGACGGCAGACGTACCTGGATTTCCCTGTTTCCCGATCGTCTGAAAGCAAGAATGCTTTCGACAATGCCGCTTCGTTGCTAAAATAACCGCCCGTCAGATTTACACTTATCCGCAGGAAAGAGGGAGGCGCAGTGGTGGATCGCATTGATTATGAGATCGAAAAATATAGCTTCACCGAACTGAATGAATCTCCCCGTACCGCTCGCCAGTGGGCAGACACGCTGGACGAGTGCCGCCAGTCCCAGGCCAATGCCGAAGAGCGATTACGCATTGCGCTGCTCAACGTGGACTACGTGACCAGCTTTGAACTTCCTTTCCGCTTATTGCTGATCCGCGCTCCCCAGTTAATTGCCAGCATGCGCGAGGAGCTGCAAATCGGCCAGAAAAACGTCATTTTCAACGGCAAACGTTTTGGCTGCGTCTATAGCCTGAAAACGGATTTAAGCGAAATACCGGATGAGTTCCAGTATCGCCTTTCAACCCGCATTCGCCGGGTCGATGCCTCAGGATCCGTTGCCACGCCGTATCAGCAAATCGCTAAAGAGGTGAAAGCCCCGCGGGAACGGTTAAAACTGGCGCTGGAAAGAGGGCTGCCGGTCACGGCGCTCGACGGGCTTTTCTGGTTTGGGATCCAGCGTATCGCCGCGGATGTGCAACGGCTGAGAAAAACCGGCATGGCAATCGCCACGGCGGAAGTGGACATCTTCGATAATCTCACGGGCACAACCCGGCGAGTCCCGGTGTATCGTAGCGTGGCGAGCTGACCGGTTTCCCCGAACAGACCTCTTCTTATTTCCTTTTGAGCAAACCTGGCCTGACGCTGTTTGCTCATTTTGGTGTATCCCCGCAGTAGAATTCCCTTTCTTCCACTTCGTCTGTTAACCGTGGCGATCTGTTAAGGAAGGTGCGATTTAATCGTCAATTATGAGAACATAACCCTTTCTTTGACATAGACTTTTCACGATGCCCGC
>NZ_CBFFRL010000395.1:0-1836 GCF_965644215.1 Phytobacter sp. V69 | reverse complement strand
GTCATGATAATAGGGCCTTCTGATTAGAAGGCCCTATTATCAATGATTTTTATCCTCGTGACGACACTATCTAGCGGTGATTCATTTCACAGATTAATGATTCTGATAAAGCGGCTAAGATAATAAGTGATCCAGATTACGGCATTTCGCCGTAATCAGCATATGATCGCGAGTATCTGGCCGATTGAGGGGATAATCGTCGGTCTGAAATCACACATGACCACATATATATTGTGTGTTTGGTGCATTCATTCGTAGCTTGATAAAGAAGGTTCACATGTTAAACAACATTCGTATCGAAGAAGATTTGTTGGGTACAAGGGAAGTTCCAGCGGATGCCTACTACGGTGTGCATACTCTTAGAGCGATTGAGAACTTCTACATTAGTAATAGCAAAATCAGCGACATCCCGGAGTTTGTTCGGGGGATGGTGATGGTGAAAAAGGCAGCAGCACTGGCCAACAAAGAGTTGCATACCATCCCGAAGAGTATTGCGAATACCATCGTGGCAGCATGTGATGAAGTCCTGAACAACGGCAAATGTATGGACCAGTTCCCGGTCGACGTCTATCAGGGCGGCGCGGGGACCTCGGTCAACATGAACACCAACGAAGTGCTGGCAAATATCGGTCTGGAGTTAATGGGCCATCAGAAAGGTGAATACCAGTTCCTCAACCCTAACGACCACGTTAACAAATGCCAGTCCACCAACGATGCCTATCCAACCGGGTTCCGTATTGCGGTGTACACCTCCATCCTCAAATTGGTCGACGCCATCAACCAGTTGGGTGAAGGCTTTGAGCATAAAGCAGATGAATTCCGCGACATCCTGAAAATGGGCCGCACACAGTTGCAGGACGCCGTGCCGATGACGCTGGGGCAAGAATTCCACGCCTTCAACGTGCTGCTGGTTGAAGAGACGAAAAACCTGCTGCGCACCTCCGAACTGCTGCTGGAAGTGAACCTCGGCGCAACGGCTATCGGAACCCGTCTGAACACCCCGGATGGCTATCAACAGTTGGCGGTGCAAAAGCTGGCAGAAGTGAGCAACCTGCCCGTGGTACCGGCGGAAGACCTGATTGAAGCGACCTCCGACTGCGGTGCTTACGTGATGGTGCACAGCGCGCTGAAACGCCTGGCCGTCAAAATGTCCAAGATCTGTAATGACCTGCGCCTGCTCTCATCTGGCCCGCGCGCCGGCCTGAACGAAATCAACCTGCCGGAACTGCAGGCAGGCTCATCCATCATGCCAGCCAAAGTAAACCCGGTGGTGCCGGAAGTGGTGAACCAGGTGTGTTTCAAAGTCATTGGTAACGACACCACTGTCACCATGGCCTCCGAAGCGGGCCAGCTACAGCTGAACGTGATGGAACCGGTGATTGGCCAGGCGATGTTTGAGTCTATCCATATTCTGACCAACGCCTGCTACAACCTGCTGGAAAAATGCGTTAGCGGCATCACCGCCAACAAATCCGTGTGCGAAGGCTATGTCTATAACTCTATTGGCATCGTGACCTACCTCAACCCGTTTATTGGCCACCACAATGGCGACATCGTTGGCAAGATTTGCGCCGAAACGGGCAAGAGCGTGCGTGAGGTCGTGCTGGAGCGCGGCCTGCTGACCGAAGCGGAACTGGATGACATCTTCTCAGCACAGAACCTGATGCATCCGGCCTATAAGGCCAAGCGTTACACCGATGAAAGCGAACAGTAACGCTGACGGCTAGAGCCAAAAGGCACGTCAGCCCTGACGTGCCTTTTTTTTAGATAGTGTCGTCACGAGGATAAAAATCATTGATAATAGGGCCTTCTAATCAGAAGGCCCTATTATCATGA
>NZ_CBFFRL010000394.1:0-1839 GCF_965644215.1 Phytobacter sp. V69 | reverse complement strand
TTCAGGCAACCGTCTGTGGTGTTTGCAGAGCTAAGATTGGCGGCTTAGCGTTGCACTTCGGAGTTGAATCCGCCTTTTCCTTTCTGTATTTTCCAACGCCAGCGCTTGCTGGCGTTTTTATTTATGGCTGATGCTATTTCCAATAGAAATCACATTTCTGTGGATTGACGGTTGTTCATGTCGATCATTGCTTTATGCTGTGCGATGGATTGCTACTGCGCTGCAGGCTAAACCACTAACCCTTTTTTATCGCCAGATCGTGTTCTGACAACAGAATAAGATCGAAACGGTTTGAATGTTGTGGTGAATGATTTGCAGGATAGTTTCAGATGCAGAGCGCCGTTTTCTTCATCTCTTCGAACAATAATTCCACCTTTACTCAGTCTGCAAATTCACTTCTTTCTCAAGCCTGAATCCTCAATAAGGAGAAAGTTGGTCGTTATCATTTCCCTGAAAAATCGCTATGCCGGTTTCGGTATGGGCGCGTTTATTCTCTCTACGCTTTTTGCCCCTTCGGCGCTGGCCGAAGCCATTTCCTTGCCGCAGTGGCACACGCATGACTTTGTTTTTAATACAAAGAATAAAACGACGGAGCCTTTTGAGCTCGAGTTTTATGCCACGTTTAAAACGAAGAAACTGGCAAGACGCTTAATGTGCCTGCGTTTTATAACGGCAATGAAGAATATGTTGTGCGTATGGCTCTACCAATGAAAATGCCTGGTCGACGAAAGATATCGACGACAAATATAACTTCAATCTGACCAAAGATTTCCCGTTCCTGGGGGATAACACTAAGCCGGACTACTCATCGCTTAACGTCGATTATTTCAAAAAACTCGATGAAAAAATCGCCTACCTGGAGAGCCAGGGCATCCAGGCGCACCTGATGATTTATGTCTGGAATAAAGCGGTAAACTGGGCGCCACTGGACAGTAAAGAGGACAAGCGCTATTTCGATTACGTTGTGAAACGCTATAGTGGTTATAACAACATTATCTGGGATGTGGCCAAGGAGTCGATGGATTACGGTCACGCGGATGCGCAATTCCTTAACGATCGTATTAATCGCATTCGTACGCTGGATCCGCGCCAGCATCTGGTCACACTGCATGATTTTATTTACGCCGAATTCCCGTTCCTGGCGGCGAATCTGGATTACATGTCCATTCAGGAGTGGTCGCCGAATATTGCGGAAAAAACCAAAGAACTGGTGAAATTACATCCGCAAAAACCAATTCATAATATTGAGAATGGTTGCTACGAGACCACGACGCATCGCATTTTCAGCGGAGCTTACATTAACTCTGAAACCTGCCTGGATCGTAATTATCAGATCTATTTCAATGGCGCATTCACCACGCATTACTGGCAAAACACCTCGTGGTTTGAGTTAAATTACGAACCGCAAAAGTTGCCGCAAGATAAGCAACCGAAAATGCAATGGCACAAAATATTTAAGGACTTTATTGATGCCTACCCGCTGACAAACGGGAAACCACACCAGTTCCATTTCTCCACCTGGTCACTTATCAACGATCAAAAAGATACCATTTTCTATCTGCAGGCTGACGGTGACGGCATTAAAGGCAACTTAACGCCGGAGTATAAGGATATGAAATACAAGGCTAAATGGTTATCCACGCAAACAGGGGAGATTATTGCGGTAGATAACAAAGATATGAAAGGCCAAATCTGGATTGATGCGATGAAGCCGGAGAAATTTGTCGGCAAACCGGCCATTCTGATTCTGGAACATATTAACTAGATAGTGTCGTCACAAGATTTTAGCCCAGAGAGCGATGCATCTGATCTGGACGGCAGCGAGAAATGAGGCCGTAT
>NZ_CBFFRL010000393.1:0-1856 GCF_965644215.1 Phytobacter sp. V69 | reverse complement strand
GCGACGATGCAATGGGGATGCAGTATCTGATCCCTGGCTGGACGTTCGACAACAAACGTCCTTGCATGGTGCGTTAAGCCGTACTGAGTCATCTAAGGCCCGCAGGCACAAACCTGCGGGCTTTTTTTACAGCATATTGATGACAAAGAAGCCCAGTGCGGTCATCAGCAATGAGCCAAACACATGCACCATCACCGAGGTGATGGCCCAGATATAATTGCCCGCCTGTAGTAACGAAAAAACTTCCAGCGAAAAGGTCGAGAATGTGGTCATCCCCCCGCACAGCCCGGTGGTAATCAGCAATCGCCAGGTGGGATCCAGATGCGGCTGTCGCGTAAAGAACGCCAACGCCCCGCCAATAATAAATCCACCCATCAGGTTAACCAGCAGCGTGCCGAGAGGCAGATTCGGGAAGAGCACATTCAGGCGCACAGAGAGCAGCCAGCGAATAACACAGCCCGCAGAACCACCCACAATGACGGCAATTAAAGACTTCAGCATGTTTTCCTCAACAACATCGAGAGATAAAGGGCTGGAAACATGCAGAGAGGGAGAAAGATACGCGCCCGACATGCCTCCAGTTAAAGAGTCATACCAGGCGTCATCAGCTTCGCGAGGAAGCGGTTGGATAAGGTGGAACGCCATCACCCAGACCACTATTGTTTCCCAATTCGCCCTGACTGGCAAGATGCAAACATATTGCCCATCAATGTGTATGGATTAACGCAGCGGCAGAAATTTTGCACTCACCCTTTTTCCGGGCTTTCGCAACACCTTCATTCTGCAACGATAAAAGACGATATAGCCAAGGCAATAAAACATAGCAAATACTATATATTATTGATTTATAAGATAATTTTGCATTCCCCGCATTTCCGTGGCAGCATGACCGCTATTGAGATTTGACGCATTTGACCCGTTCACACGCTGGCGGGTATTTAAAGGTACGCACATGAGCTTCTATGCAATCATCATTCTGGCATTCGGTATGTCTATGGATGCCTTTGCGGCATCGATCGGGAAAGGCGCGGCGCTTCACCGCCCGCAACTGAAAGAAGCGCTGCGAACCGGCATCATCTTTGGCGTGGTTGAAGCCATCACCCCGGTGATTGGCTGGACGATTGGCCTGGCTGCCAGCCAGTACGTTATGCGCTGGGATCACTGGATTGCCTTTACCCTGCTGATGATGCTCGGCGCGCGAATGGTGCTTGAGGGGATGAAAAAGGACGGGCAGGAACAGGAAAACGCGCCTAAACGGCACAGTTTCTGGCTGCTGGTGACCACCGCCATCGCTACCAGCCTGGATGCCATGGCCGTCGGCGTGGGCCTGGCGTTCCTGGATGTGAATATTGTCACCACCGCCCTGCTGATCGGCCTTGCGACCACCATTATGGCCACCACGGGCATTTTGTTAGGCCGCTTCCTCGGTGCCGCGATGGGTAAGTGGGCCGAAGTGATGGGCGGCGTGGTGCTGATTGGCATCGGCTGCTCCATTTTGCTGGAACACCTCGAAATTTTCGCCTGATGTTTCTACAACCCTGCTGGCAGCATGCTGCCAGCAGGGTCTGCGCCCGCTTAAAGACAGACGCGCAAATACTCCACTACACCTCCGGGCCATGCCCCCTCTTGCGGCAGAGAAAATCGTTCGCCCCTGAATGCTCTAAACCATCATCCCGTTGACGGCTCAGCCGAACTTTTATAACTTTGCTGTATGAAACGTTTAACGCGTACGATCCAAACCCTGACCATCACCACCCGTATTGCGGGTTGTGTGGATGGGTCTAGGCTGTGTCCCTTAATTGCATAACCTCTTGTAAAACAATCGGATGCAACCCAGCTTGACCATTGAAAGATAA
>NZ_CBFFRL010000392.1:0-1911 GCF_965644215.1 Phytobacter sp. V69 | reverse complement strand
TATCGGTAGTTAACCCTTCCTCCTACACTCTCCACAATCATGTCCGAGCGTTGCACTTATTATCTGAATTCGCGCTTGAGTTTTTTATTTTCACTCTCAGTATACAATGAAATTGCTTCATCCACATTCTCATGGAATGAGATCTGATTATCATTTCTGAACAACAGTGCTGTTTCACAATATTTTTTCAATGAATTCAGACTATGCGAAACCATCAAAAAACTTGACTCTAAATGCCTTTCATTGAATAGCTCAGCGCATTTTTGTTTAAATCTTGCATCACCAACTGCGGTAACTTCATCAACTAGGTAATAATCAAACTTGAAAGCCATACTTAGCCCGAAACCCAAACGAGATCGCATGCCTGATGAATAAGTTTTTATAGGCATATCAAAATACTTACCTAATTCAGCAAACTCTTGCACAAAAGCGATTTTCTCTTTTAGCTCTTCTTTTTTGGCATATAGCCTGGCGACAAACTTCACATTTTCTCGTCCAGTTAAGCTCCCCTGGAACCCACCGGCAAGCCCTACAGGCCATGAGATAGAGCTGTCAGTAACGATCTTCCCGCTATCAGGACGATCTATGCCGCCAATCATCCTTAGTAACGTTGATTTACCCGCACCATTTCTCCCTATCAACGCTACGCTTTTTCCGGATGGCAACTCAATGTTTAAATCTTTAAAAACGTAGTGTCTTCCTTTAGGGGTGCGATATGATTTAGTCAGGTTTTCTATTCTAATCATGACGTTAGCATTGCCTCTTCGCGTGTACGATAAACCGCCAGACCTAAAAAGAGAGCAACCAATGCGCAAAGTGCCAAATAATTCAAACTTACGCCTTCGCTGACATAGCCTGCAACGACAGACTCCCGGCTTAATTCAACAGCGTGAATAATAGGATTCCAAAGTAGATACGGCCAATACTCCTTCGGAACAGCATGGAGCGGAAACATTACGCAGGAAATAAAATAAAGAGGTTTGAGCATTATTGGTAAGAACTTTTCTGTCTCAGGAAACGTCTTACCAAGTACCATAAAAATCAGACCTATACCGAAGGCAAAAATAACAAGCAGGCTCCAGGTCAAAATTAAGGTGAGAATGCTAGTAATTGAAAATATTTCACCAAACATTCCAACAACACACATAAGAACAATGTATACACCGCTGTATATGAGCGTTTCGAGTAATGCACGAGCAATAATAGTATCAACCGGTTTTACTGGTCGATAATTAAATAGCCCCTGATTCGCTTCTATGGCACCTATTGAACGCGTGGCTATACTGCTGAACAAAAAATAAGGTATTAACCCGTTAAGCAAAAATACTGGAAACGAAATATCAGGCATTGTGCGATGCATGATGTAGCCAAAAATAGCCAATAAAACGAGCAAATGCGCCGCAGGCTCCAGTATTGCCCATAAGTACCCTAAACGGTACTTGCCAAAGCGCGTCTTAATCTCGCGCAGGAACAGGGCTTTCACAGCCGCTTGCTGAACTTCTAAACCACTTCTGGCCATTGGTGATGTAACCTTGATGTCATGAGGCACGCTACCGCCCCTGGCTCTAGCTACCAGAATGCTCGGGCGTACTATATGAAGCAAACCGCATAATTAGCTTGCTAATAGTTTTATTTGGCGATAGCTCGCCTTTTGGGGCATGAAATTGTTTGTAGGAAGGTAAAGAAGAAAAATGTAAAAATTGTGGGTATCTTCCTGATGCAAACTTCCTGAAACTCCTGATCGGCTATAAATGTAGCGGGCTATCAACGCAAATCCTATAAGTTAAAATCTATCAATATGGAGATATTAATTTATATGATCTATTGCCACAATTTGAACCGCCCCGGTTTTCCTGGAGAGTATTTTAGTTGGGAACTCAGGCTGCCAGATCCTTATTCCCGATGGAAGCA
>NZ_CBFFRL010000391.1:0-1948 GCF_965644215.1 Phytobacter sp. V69 | reverse complement strand
AAACGTGTGTTTTTAGTCATCCTGTTTACCTCTCTCTCAAAGAGTTTAGTCTCCAGGATTCCCGGGGCGGTTCAGTACTGCCGGGGCACCAGGCCCGTTGAGGCAGCAAAATCGCGGCTGCAGTCATACTGTTTTCCATCACCCAGTTGAGTTGAGAGTAGGCTTGCGGTCAAAGGACCGATACAGTGGATCGAAAGCAATCACTGGCCTGCACTATCTTCGTCCAGTGATATCTGCGACTGTCATAAAATAGTTAACGGGGCAATAACCATAAACTTCACGTCGCGCTCATCCTGGAAGATGTTGCCGTAACCGCCGCTCCAGCTTGGAATATCTGAGTGGTTGTCGTACTGAGTGAAGTGGAGTTTGAACAGCGTTCCTTTCGCCCGGCCGTCCTGCACGGTGTACATGGCATCGAGGCTGTAGGCCGACTCTTCCAGACGTTTGTCCGCGTTGTAGTACGCATCGGGCGTTGCCATTTTGCCCGGTTTCGCATCCCACGCGTAAACGTAAGACGCACCAAACGCCCAGCCCGGCATATTCCAGTTTTTCATGTCGTACATTGCGCCGAAGAACACGGCTTTTTCGCCGTTGGCGTTGAAGTCTGAGCGGTTATCCCACCACACGTCCAGGCGACCGTTAGAGGATGCGTAGGTTGGAGTCATACGCTGCAGGAAGTAGCCCTGCTGACCTTCAGCCTTCACCCAGGTGCCTTCCAGACGCAGGTCCAGCACGTCGGCAACCTTGTAGCCAAAGGTTAGCGCCTGCAGCCAGGCGGTGCCGTCATAAATATCGTTCGCGCCGCCGTTGCTGACCTTATCGCGGGTACCGTAGAACTGATAGCTGGTGCTTAACGGAGCGCCGGCGACGTCAAATTTATAGCTGGCCTTAGCAAAATACTGGTCGATATAGCCTTGAGCCTGGCCAAACGCGGCTTCCAGCATGAAGTCATTTTTAAAATCATATTTGGCGCCCAGAGAGTGCAGAAAATCGACTTTCGTCTTCTTATCGTTCTGGTAGAACTCATCCATCTCAATGTGCCACGGCGCTTTGTATTCGTTCGTCCACATGTAGGAGAAACTCAGCGCGCCAGAGTCGCCGTAATCAAAGTTGGCTCCGGCTTCGGCACCTTGATAAGTGCCCGGCATAAAGCTCCAGTGTGGAGCCAGCAGCGTTTGTCCGGTTGGCAGAATATAGCCAGCTCGCGCCCACGTCGGGCCATACTTAAATTTTGCCGCCGCTTTATAGAGGCTAATCCCGCTCTTGTCGCCGGAGTAATCTTCGTCGTAGGCTTTATTTCTTGAGGAGAAGGCAATTTCGTTCGGGTGACCGCTTTCGCTGCTTTCCGCCATTTCAATTGCGGTAAAGGCAGCCACGTCAATACCAAACATATCGGCAGCATAGCCGGACTGGAAATCCAAGTTGGCGTTCCAGGTTGAATGTGAAAGGTTGGTTTTGTACTTATCGCCGTCGGTGACGTCTTTACGGTCGCGCTCACGCTGCCAGTAATAGATACCGCCGGTTAACGTGGAATCATCAATAAAACCTGCTGCGCTGGCCTGTGGAACAACGATCCAGCTCGACATCGTGGTGACGACAGCAATAGCCAGTACCAGCGCGCTACTTTTGCAACTAAATGTATACATCTGAGGATCCTCTATTAGTTACTATGAAGTAAGTATCCTCCGGCAGAGCCGGAGGCTTTAGGCTGAGCGCCTCAAAGGCGCCGACAAACCATGAGCCGCCTAAGGCGGCTGCTATACGTTCAGTTTCATTTGATCGTATCGTTCGTCTTCTCTCTCCTGGTTGCGTATGTATGCCCTGACCGTGGCTTCATCCAAACCAACTGTTGAAACGAAATAACCTCGTGCCCAGAAAACTTCACCGGTGAAGTTTTTACCTCTGCCGAAGTGCCGTGCTATCGCTATCGCGCTTTTTCCCTTCAGAT
>NZ_CBFFRL010000390.1:0-1963 GCF_965644215.1 Phytobacter sp. V69 | reverse complement strand
GTCATGATAATAGGGCCTTCTGATTAGAAGGCCCTATTATCAATGATTTTTATCCTCGTGACGACACTATCTAGCGGCGCATCGGTTTCGAGCAATTTTTCGAAGCGAACAAGCTGAGCGATGAGCTGCTGCAATTTGCCCATATCCTCAGCTGGCGTCAGCAGGAACAGGATGGAGTTGAGGTCGCATTTTTCCGGGATAATGCCATTTTCACGCAAGAAGTTGGCAAGAATAGTGGCTGGCACGCCAAAGCGTTCATATTCACCGGTACGGGCATTGATCCCCGGCGTGGTCAGCAGCAATTTGCACGGGTCGACAAAATACTGATGTTCAGCATACCCCTCAAACGCATGCCAGCGTTCTCCCGGTACAAAATGGAAGAAGCGCAGATCGCTGGCAATCTCTGCCGTATCCCAGCTCTCCCACGGGCGTCCGTCGACGCTATCCGGTACAAACGGGCGAATGAACTGGCAGTTTTGCAAAATCAACTTACGGGCTTCGATCCCATTGACCACGCAATCCATCCACATGTTGCGCCCGCTCTGGCCCTCATGCATCCGCGCGTTAATATCCAGCGCGGCAAACAGCGGATAGAAGGGGCTGGTGGAGGCATGCATCATGAACGCATTGTTCAGGCGTTTATGCGGTACATAGCGCTGTTGGCCTTTAATGTGGCTGTCTTTCTTGTGGATCTGTGAGGTCTGCGAGAAGCCTGCCTGCTGCTTATGCACCGACTGGGTCACCAGAATCCCGGGATCGTTCTCGTTCAGTTCCAGTAACAGCGGCGAACAGTCCGCCATCATCGGGATAAACTGCTCATAACCTACCCACGCCGAATCAAACAGAATGTAATCACAGAGATGACCAATCTTATCCACCACCTGATGGGCGTTATAAATCGTGCCGTCATAGGTACCAAGCTGGATAACCGCCAGACGGAACGGGCGGGGATCGCGGGTGCGTCCGGGTGCGACTTCCGCAATCAGCTCACGCAGATAACCCTCTCCAAAGCAGTGTGCGTCAATGCCGCCAATAAAACCGTATGGATTGCGCGCCGTTTCCAGATAAACCGGCGTTGCCCCTGCCTGCAATAACGCGCCGTGGTGGTTGGATTTATGGTTATTACGGTCAAAGAGCACCAAATCCCCTGGCGTCAGCAGCGCATTGAGCACCACTTTGTTGGAGGAGGATGTTCCATTCAGCACGAAGTAGGTTTTGTCCGCATTGAACACTTTCGCCGCATGCTGCTGGGCAGCGCAGGGTGCGCCTTCGTGGATTAACAGGTCACCCATTGCTACATCGGCGTTGCACAGATCTGAACGGAACAGGGTTTCACCAAAGAAATCAACAAACTGGTTGCCAGCAGGATGGCGGCGGAAAAACTGCCCGCCCTGGTGTCCCGGGCAGTCAAATGCGCTGTTGCCTTGCTTTACGTAATCCACCAGCGCGCGGAAAAAAGGTGGGCGCAGCTGGGTTTCATACTTCTGCGCGGCGGCCTCCAGTTGACGACCGTAGAAGTCATGGCTGGTTTCGTTACACTCGAACACGCCATGAATACGCGGCAAATAATCTGCCGGGACAATCTCCTCTTTATGAGTTGCAATAAATACCGGAATGTGAAAACCGGTGGCCTCTATTTTTTCTATAGTACCGTTATAAATATCACTCACCGCCAGTACAATGGCGGCGACATCAATATAGTCAGAATCGCTGATATCGACCGTTTCACGTGTGGTAGTAAAACAATGGGGACATGCACGGCTGAAGGCGACTTTTAGCATATTCATATTCATCTCTTTATTTTTGGTAATAACATTCCTTCGACTTTCTTAAATAGAAAATCGCTATCGCCGGAATAAAAGCAAAGAGCGTCCGCTGATAAAAAATCAGTAAATGGCGGATTCAACTCCGAAGTGCAACGCTAAGCCGCCAATCTTAGCTCTGCAAACACCACAGACGGTTG
>NZ_CBFFRL010000389.1:0-1967 GCF_965644215.1 Phytobacter sp. V69 | reverse complement strand
TTCAGGCAACCGTCTGTGGTGTTTGCAGAGCTAAGATTGGCGGCTTAGCGTTGCACTTCGGAGTTGAATCCGCCGTGGATTTAATCAGACTGCGCCTGCAACGGCCTCTTTTGCCATGCGGGTGATGGTGGCGAAGTCACCCTGCCCAATGGCCTCTGTCGGAACGAACCAGGAGCCGCCGACACAAAGGACATTTTTCAGCGCCAGATAGTCGCGGTAGTTTTTCAGGCTGATACCACCCGTTGGGCAAAACTTCACGTCCGGCATGGGGCCGACGAAGGCTTTCAGCGCGGCAACGCCACCGTTAATCTCTGCCGGGAAGAATTTGAAGCATGTCAGGCCAGCTTCTGCACCTGTCATCAGTTCGCCAAGGGTGGCGATCCCCGGGATAACCGGAATATCACCAGCAACCGCTTCTTTTAGTAACGAGGCTGTCAGTCCTGGGGTGATGATGAATTCGACGCCCAGTTCCGACACTTTGCGGAACTGCTCGACCGTGGTAACGGTCCCCGCACCGACAATTGCTTCCGGCACCTCTTCCATGATGGTTTTGATGGCCTCAAGCGCGCATGCGGTGCGCAATGTGACCTCCAGCGTTCTGACGCCACCGGCGATCAGCGCTTTTGCCAGTGGGACGGCGTCTTTGACATCGTTGATGACGATAACCGGCACGACCGGGCTTGCGGTTAAAATTTCTTCCGCGCTTTTTTTCCAATGTTTCATAGTGATACCTGTTTGTTTCTCATGAAAATGTTTCCCTGGTGTGGCTGAACCACTTAAATAAAGGCGTTAATGGCCAGGCAACCCAGCAGGCCGCAGATGGAGATGATGGTTTCCAGAACCGACCAGGATTTCAGCGTCTCCACGACGGATAAGTTGAAATATTCTTTGATCATCCAGAAGCCTGGATCGTTAACGTGTGAGAAGAAGACGCTGCCGGAACCCACCGCCAGTACCATCAGTTCCGGGCTGACGCCCGTTGCCTGGATCAGCGGGAAGACAATGCCTCCGGTAGTCAATGCGGTGACCGTGGCTGAGCCCAGCGCCAGACGCAAAATCACGGCAATAATCCATGCCAGCAGGATCGGTGAGAAGGAGAAGGCATGCATGTTGCTGGCGATGTAATCTTTAACACCACTGTCGATCAGTACCTGTTTAAACGCACCGCCCGCGCCGATGATCAGCAGCATCATGGCAATCAGCCTGGCGGAGGATTCGATACTGGTGGTGATTTCACTCACCGTTTTCCCGCGTTTGTAGCCGAAGGTGTACAGCGCGACGATGGCGGCAATCAGGGTGGCGACGACCGGGTCGCCGAAGAACTCTGCGTAGGGCAGGAACGGGTGGCCTTTTGTCAGCGTCATCTCGAGGATGGCGCGCAACGCCATGAGAATTACCGGAATCAACGCGGTAAAGACGCTGACGCCAAAGCCTGGCATTTCGGCTTCGCTAAATTCGCGGTTGGCAAACCCCATATGGATTTCCGGGTTCATGCGGCGAATATAGGGAATGCGGGCGAATAAAATGCCGGAAATAAGGATGCTGGGAATCGCAATGATCACGCCGTAAATCAGCGTCCTGCCCATATCGGCATTAAAGATATTGGCGATGGCGGTTGGGCCCGGGTGCGGTGGCAGGAAACAATGCGTTACCGAGATGGCGGCTGCCATCGGGATACCCACATACAATAAGGAGATTCGTAAACGCAATGCCAACGTGATGACCAATGGCATCAGCAGAATAATCCCGACTTCGAAAAACAGGGCGAAACCGACAATAAACCCGGTTGCGGCAACCGCTAACTGAATATTCTTCTCACCAAATTTATCAACCAGCGTCATGGCAATACGCTGGGCGCCGCCGCTGTCCCCCAGCAATTTACCCAGCATCGGGCGGATTCAACTCCGAAGTGCAACGCTAAGCCGCCAATCTTAGCTCTGCAAACACCACAGACGGTTGCCTGAATC
>NZ_CBFFRL010000388.1:0-1974 GCF_965644215.1 Phytobacter sp. V69 | reverse complement strand
GGCCTCATTTCTCGCTGCCGTCCAGATCAGATGCATCGCTCTCTGGGCTAAAATCTTGTGACGACACTATCTAAGCAAAATTTATCAAAGCAGCGAATCCGGACCGCGCAAACTCCCCCCTGAAAGACAGCTCGCAGAAGAGTATGGCGTCTCCCGTTTTACCATCCGCCAGGCGCTCGAAAAGCTGGCAAGCATCGGCGTTGTGCGCATTGTTCAAGGCTCCGGGATCTGGATTAACGAGCAGGCGCGTAACAATCCGCTGGTCTACAACTCCATCACTGAAAAACGCTTCGATCAGATCCGGTTTCGGCTGATCAGTCTGCATAAAAAACGCCCCGACCGCGATGAGCAGCAGATCTTTGGACTGACGGATGACAGCTTTATCTGGCAATTTTGTCGGCTGCGTTTTGTCGATGAAGAGGCGGTGCAAATTGAAATCTCCCGCATGCCCGCCGCCGATTTTGCCGAATTGAATCAGCAGGTCATCGAAAGCTCATTGCAGCAGTACGTCTTAGGCAAGGGGTATCAGATTTCACATATGCTGACGACCTATCGTGCAGTCACGGTCAGCCGTGAGCAAGCCGCACTGTTGGGCTGTAAGAAAGGAAGCCCGGCCATGCACATCAGTAATCGCGGGATTCTGGAAGGCGGCAGAGTCTACGAAATCAGCGATATCATCGACATCAACTACACCTGCACCTATGTGATCCCGCACAACCGGGCTAACCTCGCCTTTCGCAAAGGCGAAGCCTGATCTACGGCGTGTGAATAGTGCCATCCGGCAGGCGGCTTTGCGTCCACTCATGCGGGCGATAAACGACCGGGTAGCGCAGGCCTTCCTCTTCATTGAACGTCACGCCGATGCCCGGCGTTTGCGGCGCATAGACAAAACCGTCTTTTACCATCGGCGCGCCGGGGAAGACCGTGTCGGTTTCCACAGAGCGCGGAATGTATTCCTGAATGGCCGCGTTATGTAGATGAATATTGAGATGGGTGTTTACCGCGACGCCTATGGGGGACATATCGCCCGGACCATGCCAGGCAAGACGTACACCAAAGGCCTGGCACAGCACGGCCAGTTTTAGCGCCGGGGTGATGCCGCCGATTTGCGAAATATGACAGCGAATAAAATCGATGCGTCGGTTAACAATCAGATCGTGCCATTCTGCTGGGTTATTAAAGAGCTCGCCCATCGCCAGCGGCACGCAGCTATGCTGGCGCACCTGTTCAAGCCAGGCGCTTTGCTGCGGTGGCAAAATATCTTCAATGAAATAGGGCTGATACGGCTCCAACTGCTTTGCCAGCTGTATCGCCTGTTGGGGAAAGAGACGTTCATGCACATCATGCAGAATGTGCAGGCCAAAGCCGTAGTTTTCGCGCAGTGCCTTGAACATGGCAACGGTATTGTTCATGTACTCTTGCTGATCGAACCAGGCGCCGGGCGTGGGGTTTTCCGGCGTATGCAGTTGTGCGGGCGTGCCGCCGTAAAAGCCCAACTGGCAGCGAATATGACGATAGCCCTGTTCGCGCAGGCGATCTACGCTGGTGAAGAGTTCTTCCAGCGTTTCGCCGCTGGCATGGCTGTAGGCGGCGATGGCATCGCGAGATTGCCCGCCAAGCAATTGATACAGCGGCATGCCGGCCAACTGGCCTTTAATATCCCACAGTGCCATATCGACGCCGGAGATGGCGTTATTCATCACTGGACCGTTTCGCCAGTAGGCATTGACGTTCATCATCTGCCAGAGGTCTTCGATGTGGTTGGCATCACGCCCGATCAGCAGAGGTTTCAGGTACTCATCGACCATGGTTTTGACCGCCAGCGGGCGTTGCTGGAAGGTAGCACAGCCGTGGCCGATGATGCCTTTATCGGTGGTCACCCGCACGGTAATCAGATTATGGAAGGTGCGATTTAATCGTCAATTATGAGAACATAACCCTTTCTTTGACATAGACTTTTCACGATGCCCGCTC
>NZ_CBFFRL010000387.1:0-1978 GCF_965644215.1 Phytobacter sp. V69 | reverse complement strand
TTATCGGTAGTTAACCCTTCCTCCTACACTCTCCACAATCATGTCCGAGCGTTGCACTTATTATCTGAATTCGCGTATCTATAACGGGCTGTCGACCAGAATATGCTCTGGTAACGACTCAAGGTGCAGTGCTATCAGGTACCTATTATCCGCCGGGCAAGTACGGATTACGATAAGCCACGGCGGGAAGCAGAAACGCGCGTTTTCACCACATCTTCAACGCCTTGCTTTCGAGGATGCTCGAGAAGATATCCAGCACTTCACTACGTTCAGGCATCTCTTTGGCGTGCCCCGTATGATATTGAATCAGCCAGTAAATCATCATGCTGAATATGCGCCGGGTTTTCATTTGAGACGCGGCGATAATATCGGAGACGCGGGGTGACAGACGATTGGTCAACTGCGGCAGAACGCCGGTCAGGCACTCCATTGAACAGTCCAGTAGCCGCGAGTAGTGCGACTTAAAGCAACCCGATTGCGACTGCTTCATGTAGCGATAGAACAGATCCGGTTGATCCAGGTGCCTGTGTTCCGCAAACCAGGCCACCGTCAACTTCTCGAGCACATCCACGATTTGATCCAACTCCTGATAAATGATTGCCTGATACATCGCTTACTCCCGCCATGCCCACGACGGAAGAAAAATACGCACCGCCAGACTGAGCATGTATCATAATGGTAATGACACTATGCTAGATTATGTTAGATTGTGCAATATCATGTTCATTTGAGGATTCACTGTGATTGATTATGATGCATTGCCTGAGCAACGGCAGTCTCTCATCTACCAGATGCTGACGGAAACAGGCAGAGTGATCGGTGCCGATGTCGCCCGCAAACTGGGGGTTTCTGAGCATACGATCCGCCGGGATCTTCAGGAGCTGGCAAGACAGGGATTGTGCAAAAAAGTCTACGGTGGCGCGGTCAGCCAGTTTAAGCAGTCGGCCAGCTTCGAAACCCGTATGGCGCAGAATGTGACGGAAAAATCCCACATAGCCAGAAAATGCGCCCAGCTTGTCCGCCCGGACAGCTGCGTGTTTATTGACGCAGGCTCCACCTATGTTGCGATGGTGGAATGCTTACCCGCCGATCTGGCGTTGACCATTGTCACCAACTCCCCACAAATCGCGTCAGTGCTGAGTGGGCGTAGCAATATTGAGCTGATTTTGCTGGGTGGAAAAATCTATTCCCATACCGGCAGTACGCTGGGTTCAGAGCCGGTGAATCAAATCCGTGGGATGATTTTTGATCAAACGTTTATCGGTGTTTGCGGCCTCGACCCGCAGGTGGGCATGACCGCGGTCTATTACGAAGATGCTTGTTTTAAAAAGGAAGTTCTGGCCCAGAGTAATGAAGTGGTGGCTGCAGTGACTGCCGACAAGGTCTCGCAGGTTGCCCGTTACAAGGTCGTTGCCTGTGAAGATATCGATATCGTGGTAGTGAGTAGCGATGCCAATATCGATAACTTCCGCCACCTCAATATGCGAATTGAAGTGGCAGAAGAGTAAGGTGATGCTCGGTGTTGCAAGGTTTGGAACAGTTAGCATGATATTGCAATAATGCGCGCTGTTCCCCCTCCCCCCTGCTCTCTCCCTAAGGGAGAGGGAGAAAGACCTGCCCGCACTTACTAGTCCCCTCTCCCTGGAGGGAGAGGGTTAGGGTGAGGGGGGAACAGCCAGGCACCGTGCCAACCAACTGCTACAGTACCGATCTTGCCACCTTCACCACGTTATCCACCGTAAAACCATACATCTCGAACAACTGCTCAGCAGGTGCTGACTCACCGAAGGTGGTCATGCCCACAATCGCGCCGTTCAGGCCAACGTATTTGTACCAGTAGTCGGCGATGAGTGCTTCAACCGCAACACGGGCAGAAACCGCTTTCGGCAGCACCGCTTCATGGTAGGCCGCATCCTGCTTGTCGAATGCGTCGGTGGACGGCATGGACACCACCCGCGCCTTCACGCCTTCGGCAGTC
>NZ_CBFFRL010000386.1:0-1985 GCF_965644215.1 Phytobacter sp. V69 | reverse complement strand
AAACGTGTGTTTTTAGTCATCCTGTTTACCTCTCTCTCAAAGAGTTTAGTCTCCAGGATTCCCGGGGCGGTTCAGAGACAGGACATGGGCAAAGTCCAGTGGATTTTTGTTGGTCACCGAAAGTTTGCTGTAGACAGCGACTGGAAAAGACGGGAAGAAGAGCGACGGTATCAGCTGCGTTGCCAGAAATATGATGCATGGTCAGAAAAATGGATCACGGTCTACAGGCTTAAGAACTCCCGTCTGTGGACAGACGCCGCCATACGCCGCTGGCTTGGCGTGCCCCAGCAGCAGGGCAAATATAAGGTTTTCTCTGTTGAAGTCGTCAGGATGGCGGAAACACGCCCGGACTTTCAGGCGTGGCGAAAGATACGTATCGATAAAAAACGAACTATGGATAAATACTCAGAGATCCCCTCTCTCTGAATGCGAATAACCGGCTTGTTCTCAAGCGTCTGACCCCACTTTACATACGGGCCTGACGTGTGACTGTATCATGGAGAAAGTTTATGAGCATCGAAGCAAAGCAGTTTTTACCGGCAGCGGCAGAAGAGTGCTGACAGATTATGGCAGGCAGGGAATGGGATCAGTTGATGGTGTCGGCTCTTCAACCGAGAAAATGCAGGACTACGTCGCTGCAGCTGTTTTTAAAACTGCGGCCAACTGACAACCAGCAGCTCGATGACATTATCAGTTGGATACAACTTTATCAGTCCTGAATGATGCATGATGATACAACGCGGCTTGTGTTTCTAACCGACGAAAGTATGACAGATTTGTATAGCGTTTCTATATACAAAGGCTATAATCGTATATAAATCTGCTAAACATGAGGTATCTATGAAACCAGACGTTCGTGAAGCTCCGATTAATATCCGGGCCAAAACATCACAGCGTGACCTGATCGACATGGCCGCAAGCCTGGTCTCAAAATCACGGACTGATTTTATGCTTGAGGTTGCCTGCAGGGAAGCACAGGACATTCTACTTGATCAACGACTGTTCCTCCTCAATGACAATCAGTTTGAGGCGTTTATTGAAGAGCTTGACGCCCCAATAACGCCGGAGCGCCAGGCGCGAATCGATAACCTGATGAACCGCAAATCACCATGGGAATGAGAGCGCCTGAATCCCTGACGGCTGAACATAACATCGCTGAGTTCTGCTGCCAGGAGCCTGCCCTTAATGAGTGGTTAAAGAAGAAGGCTCTCAGAAACCACAGTACCGGCATTTCCCGTGTCTATGTCGTCTGCGCAGAAAACACGAACCGGGTCATCGGTTATTATTGTTTATCTTCGGGTAGCGTCCACCGTAACACAGTGCCTGGGGCCTATAGACGCAACGCGCCTGAAGTCATTCCGGTCATTGTCCTGGGACGGCTTGCCATCGACCAGGCCTGGTCCGGGAATGGGCTTGGTGCCGCACTTCTTAAGGATGCTATATACCGTACGCAAAACATTGCCTTTCAGGTCGGGGTGAGAGCACTGGCCGTGCATGCGCTGAATGAAGAAGTTAAATGTTTTTACACCCGTTTTGGCTTTGAGCCTTCCATAGTCAACCCGCTGACATTGTTATTCCCGATAAAAGTCTGAATGGTTTTCTGTATTCTGATTTTTTAATCGACTCCAGGAGTCTGCGGACAACCATCTCATTTGCTTCTCCGCTGTGTGCCACAAGCAGTCATTGCTAATTCCTGACTGCAACCATTGGCGAGCAACTCCGCCAGTCGATATAACCCTGAGTTTATGCCTGCACATGCGTTAATGACCAAGAGCTTTATTTCTCGGACGTAATGTAGCGACTCGGAGTCCTTGGCAAAGAGTTGATAAACAAGCCGTTGAATTATTAGACGGGATTTTTTCTGCTCTGCATGGAGTGTGACATTATCGACATTAAGGAAGAAATGGGGGAACTGAACCGCCCCGGTTTTCCTGGAGAGTATTTTAGTTGGGAACTCAGGCTGCCAGATCCTTATTCCCGATGGA
>NZ_CBFFRL010000385.1:0-1994 GCF_965644215.1 Phytobacter sp. V69 | reverse complement strand
GGTTGCTCTGGTCGGTTTCGAGCTGCTGATGGCGCAGGAGTTGCAGTTTGTACATGGCTTTACGCCGTTTGCTGCCGAACTCACCGCGCAGCTTCAAGGTCTGGGGAACGGAACCGCGCCTGAGCATGGATATCGACGGCGATAGCGTTAACCAGCAGTGGATTGTCGGCGGGCGTTTCGTCAGCGAGAAAATTGATTATCAGGTACGCCAGAGAACGCTGGCAACGGGCACAACAGCCGTGACCCGTGACTGGAGTTTTGACGACCAGGCCTGGGCGGGGTACATCAGCAACGCCGTGAAACTGTTTGATGACACACTGACGATTACCCCCGGCATGCGCTTTGAACACGTTAACGAAAAATACACCGATGAAAAGAGCGGTCAGCATTTCTCCTCACCGGACGATCAGTGGCTGCCGGGACTGACCGTTGGTTATCAACTGACGCCTGTGTGGTTCCTGTATGCCGATATGCAAAAGAGCCTGCGTCCGGCGCAGGTCACGCAAATTGTGAAGGGGGGTGATGTCAGCTCCGAGCTGGCATGGAACTATGAAAGCGGCGTGCGCTATACGCCGACCAAAAACGTCAGCCTGCAGGCCGGGCTGTACCGTATTGATTATAAAGATCAGATCTCCTATGACAGCGTCAGCGATAGCTACCTGAATATTGGTCGCACGCGCCACCAGGGTGTTGAACTGGAAGGCTTCTGGAGTCCGGAAGCGGTTGACGGCTTAAAACTGCATGCCGGTTATGCCTATTTGCAGGCTGAACAACGCAATGGCCAGAATGCGGGCAAAGAGGTTCCTTACGCGTCACGTAATCAGGTCACGCTGGACGGCAGCTACGACTGGCGCGATACCACCTTCACGCTGGCGGGCTACTATTTCAGCAAATCCTACTCGGACGCTGCCAACACCCGGGATGAGAACAGTGCGGGTTCCGTCGGGCAATTGCCGTCGTACTGGGTGTGGAATGCGCAGGTTAGCCGCGATCTCTACAAATCCGGCAACACCGTGCTCAACGGCTATGTTGGCGTAAACAACCTGTTTAATCGTGATTACTGGTTCCGCGGCATCGATACCAGCCCGTGGGGACGCCAGCCGGCACCGGGGCGCTCAGTCACCGCCGGGGTAAGCCTGAAATTCTGATAAGCCGTGAATAAAAAGAAAGCCCGCGCGCAGTGAACGGGCTTTCTTACGGCTGACGAATGAATATTTCTTCATTCTCCAGTTAAATAATTTGACGAAGTTGTTCAGTAAAAACCGCTATATCACTGGCAGGTATATGTTTTACTTTGCCGTGACATTACTCACAGGAGTTTTAACCATGTTGTGCCGTGCAAATAATGCATTTCTGCGTATTACTGAACACCCTGATTTTGCGAAATTACTGCTGCGCCTGACCTTCGGCATCCTGATGATGTTTCACGGCGTGGCGAAAATCAGACACGGCGTTGACTGGATTTACAATATGCTGGTCGCCGACGGCCTGCCGGGCTTTATCGCCTATGGTGCCTTTGTGGGCGAAATCATCGCACCCGTACTGATTATTCTGGGGCTGTTTACCCGTCAGGCGGCTTTTATTTATGCCTTCAATATTGTGGTGGCAACGCTGCTGGTGGGCTTGCCGAAATTCTTCACGCTGACCAACGTGGGCGCGTGGGGTCTTGAAACCGAAGCCTTATATTTCCTTGGTGGCGTGATCATCATGTTCCTCGGTGCCGGTAAATATGTGGTAAGCCAAAAGCTCGCATAAGTATGCTGAAAAGGCCGCCTGCGCGGCCTTTTTCTCTTCACTCTTTCTCACACCTGCGTCAGCCCACCGTCAACGCAAATCTCTGCTCCGGCGATATAACGACTCTCATCACAGGCAAGAAACAGCGCGACGCTGGCAATTTCATCCGGCGTACCCATGCGGCCTAAGGAAGGTGCGATTTAATCGGTGGGGTTCAGTGGAGTCCTTAGCTGTATTAGCCTTACCTTAGCTGAGCTGTA
>NZ_CBFFRL010000384.1:0-2003 GCF_965644215.1 Phytobacter sp. V69 | reverse complement strand
CAAAAAATACGGCCTCATTTCTCGCTGCCGTCCAGATCAGATGCATCGCTCTCTGGGCTAAAATCTTGTGACGACACCATCTAAAAGCCATTGAAGAAAAGACCTTCTTTCCCTTTGGCTCAGATAAAGAGGTCCACAGTGATTTTCAGCTTATCGCCGGCACGCACCGCGACATGCGCCAGTGGGTGGAAGAAGGGAAATTTCGCGAGGATCTCTACGCACGTATCAATATGTGGACCTTTGCCCTACCGGGGCTCGCCGACAGGCGCGAAGACATCGCACCGAATATTGAATTCGAACTTCAGCGCTTTTGTGCAGAGGAACAAACGCAAATCCGTTTTGATAAAGACGCGCGTGAACGTTATCTGGCATTCGCCTTTTCCGGTCAGGCGCAGTGGCGCGGAAACTTTCGCGAACTGAGTTCTTCGATTGCCCGCATGGCAACACTGGCCGAACAGGGGCGCATCACTCTGGCTAATGCCGAAGAAGAAATCGCCCGTTTGCAGCACACCTGGCAGGCGTCGTCCACGCTGCCCGCTTTAACCGAAGAGATCGATCTGTTTGACCAGCGGCAACTGGAAACGGTACTGGAGGTGTGTCGACGTCACCATTCGCTTTCCGACGCCGGGCGCGAACTGTTTGCCGTTTCACGCTTAAAAAAGGCTAATCCGAATGATGCTGACCGTCTGCGCAAATACCTCGCGCGCTTCGGGCTGAGCTGGGAAAACGTCCTTTCCGCTACATGAATCCTCTTCATCATAATTTGTTTGAATAAAATTTCCTCACGCGATAAACAATAGCTATGGCCGGGCTCGATCCCGGCCTTTTTATACCCTTCATATTTCAAGCCGCATGCGTGTTGGCTACGTTTGCTCACCCCAGTCACTTACTTGAGTAAGCTCCTGAGGATTCACGCACTTGCCGCCTTCCTGCGACTCGAATTATTTAGGGTACATAACAAAACACAACACAACGCGTTAAAGGAAAACACTATGCTCGCTGTACTCACCCGGCTGTTCCCGTTATGGGCGCTGCTGCTCTCTGTACTTGCCTATTACACGCCCTCGACCTTTATTCCTATTGGCCCGTGGGTCACCACGCTGCTGATGCTGATTATGTTCGGCATGGGCGTGCACCTGAAAATTGACGATTTCAAACGCGTCCTTTCTCGCCCGGCCCCGGTTGCCGCAGGCATTTTCCTGCACTACCTGGTGATGCCGCTTGCCGCCTGGCTGCTGGCGATGATTTTCAAAATGCCGCCGGATCTCTCTGCCGGGATGGTTCTGGTAGGCAGCGTGGCCAGCGGTACGGCATCCAACGTAATGATCTTTCTGGCAAAAGGCGACGTGGCGCTCTCAGTGACCATTTCGTCCGTCTCAACGTTGGTTGGCGTGGTCGCCACGCCGCTACTGACGCGCCTGTATGTTGACACCCACATTCAGGTGGATGTTATGGGCATGCTGCTGAGCATTCTGCAGATCGTGGTGATTCCGATTGGTCTCGGCCTGATTGTGCACCACCTGTTCCCGCGCGTGGTGAAGGCGGTGGAGCCGTATCTGCCCGCGTTTTCGATGGTCTGCATTCTGGCTATCATCAGCGCCGTGGTCGCGGGTTCCGCTTCGCACATTGCTTCCGTAGGCCTGGTGGTGATTGTCGCGGTGATTTTGCATAACAGTATCGGTCTGCTGGGCGGTTACTGGGGTGGCCGTCTGTTCGGTTTCGACGAATCCACCTGCCGCACACTGGCCATCGAAGTGGGGATGCAGAACTCTGGTCTTGCTGCCGCACTGGGTAAAATCTACTTCTCGCCGCTGGCAGCCCTGCCGGGTGCGCTGTTCTCGGTCTGGCACAACCTCTCCGGCTCGCTGCTGGCGGGCTACTGGTCCGGTAAGACTATTGAGCAGAAACATCACGCGGTAAAAAAACACTAGGCTGTGTCCCTTAATCACCTGAGTTATAGTAACTGTCTTTTTCAACAACATATTGAACTATGGCTCGCTACG
>NZ_CBFFRL010000383.1:0-2044 GCF_965644215.1 Phytobacter sp. V69 | reverse complement strand
CGGCCTCATTTCTCGCTGCCGTCCAGATCAGATGCATCGCTCTCTGGGCTAAAATCTTGTGACGACACTATCTAACTTTATTTCACCATGGAAAGCCTCTGACAGGGTTGTATAAGCAAGGGGGTAACATGATTACGCTATGGGGCAGAAATAACTCATCCAACGTTAAAAAATTGCGCTGGATACTCGAAGAGCTGGAACTGCCGTACGAACATATTCTGGCGGGTGGCGCGTTTGGCCTGAACCGCGAAGCCGAATTTCTGGCGATGAATCCCAACGGACTGGTGCCGCTGCTGCGCGACGACGAAACCGACGTGGTGCTGTGGGAATCGAACACCATCGTCCGCTATCTGGCGGCGCAGTATGGCCAACGTCGTCTGTGGAATGATTCGCCCGCGGTGCGCGCACAGGGTGAAAAATGGATGGACTGGGCGCTGACCACGCTGGCACCGAAACACGGTATCTTGCTAGTGGGTCTGGTCCGTACACCGGCGGAAAAACGCGACAACGCGGCCATCGAAGCGGGCATCAACGCCTGTGAAGATCTGTTTGCCCTGCTGGATGACGCGCTGGCTAAGCAGCCGTGGCTCTCCGGTGCGGAATTTGGTCCCGGTGATATCGCCGTCGCGCCGTTCATCTACAACCTTTACAACATCGGCCTGAGCTGGACGCCACGTCCCCACCTCGAGCGCTGGTATCAGACGCTGACCCAGCGCCCGGAGTTTCGTGACGTGGTCATGATCCCGGTAACCTGATAAGCCGGCCCGGCGACGGTTAGCGCGCCGGGCTCACTTTCAGCAGTTCCCCGTCTGACGCATCGGTCAGAACATACAGATAGCCATCCGGCCCGACGCGGACATCGCGAATACGCGCTTTCCGGTCTTTAAGGATGCGTCCGTCTTCGGTCACCGTGTTGCCGTTGACGCTCATCACGATAACATCCTCATCTTTCAGCGCACCGATAAAGAGTTTGTTTTTCCACTCGGGGAAAACGTCTAAGTTGTAGAACGCCATGCCGCTGATTGCCGGGGATTTTTCCAGTAGAAAATGGGCTGCTCGGTGCCATCGACCTTACCGCCTTTGGCTTCCGGAATGGGCAATCCGCTGTAATTAATGCCCCAGGTCGCCAGCGGCCAGCCGTAGTTTTTACCCTTCCCGGGAATATTGATTTCATCACCGCCTCGCGGGCCGTGCTCGTGCATCCAAAGGGCGTTGCTCCACGGGTTCATCGCCATCCCCTGCGGGTTACGAATACCGTATGCCCAGATTTCCGGTCGCGCACCGGCTTTCCCGACGAACGGGTTATCCGGCGGCACTTTGCCCTGGTCGGTCAGGCGTATCAGCTTGCCCTGTAGTTTGTCGAGTTCCTGGGCGGTGGGACGCTGGTTATTCTCCCCAAGGCCAATCCACAGGTAGCCCTTACCGTCAAACACCATGCGCCCGCCGAAGTGATTGCCGGTCGACAATTTCGGCTGCTGGCGAAACACCACCTGGAAAGCCTCCAGGTGTTTCGTATCGTCGCTGAGGCGACCATAGCCCACCACCGTGCCCGCTTTGCCGTCCTGCCCGGCTTCGGCGTAGCTCAACCAGACCCGATGTGACTGGGCAAAATCCGGTGCCAGCACCACATCCAGCAGTCCGCCCTGCCCGTTAGCCCATACACGTGGAATGCCGGTTATCGGGTCAGAGATACCTTTCCCCGGCTGCCAGTGCCGCAGTTGCCCGCCGCGCATCGTAATCAGCATGCCCTGCTCGCCGGGCAAAAAGGCCAGAGACCAGGGGTGATCGAGTTTGGTTTGTAACACCTCAACCTTAACGGGCGCAGGTGCAGCAACAACAGAGGCAGAAAGGAATATCGCAGGAACAACTAACGCGGCGGCGGAACGATGCATGACGCACTCCTTTATTTATGGTTTGCATAAAGGTTAGCCAGCACGGTCAGGCGAGTAGGGATTTTTACAAAAGCTTAATAAATATCCTCCGGCATAGCCGGAGGTTTTTCTGATGCGCCTATAAGGCTCTCTTACCAGCCGCGCCCTAACAG
>NZ_CBFFRL010000382.1:0-2062 GCF_965644215.1 Phytobacter sp. V69 | reverse complement strand
ACGGCCTCATTTCTCGCTGCCGTCCAGATCAGATGCATCGCTCTCTGGGCTAAAATCTTGTGACGACACTATCTAAGGAGAGATACGAAATTGAAAAAACTGAAACTGCATGGCTTTAACAACCTGACCAAGAGCCTGAGTTTTTGTATTTACGATATCTGCTATGCCAAAACGAAAGCGGAGCGTGACGGCTATATCGCTTATATCGATGAACTCTATAACGCCAATCGCCTGACAGAAATCCTGACGGAAACCTGCAATATCATTGGCGCTAATATTCTGAATATCGCCCGTCAGGACTACGAGCCGCAGGGTGCGAGCGTCACGATTCTGGTCAGCGAAGAGCCGATTGACCCGCAACTAATCAATAAGACCGAGCACCCCGGCCCGCTACCGGAAGCCGTGGTCGCCCATCTCGATAAAAGCCACATCTGCGTGCACACCTATCCGGAAAGCCACCCGGAGGGCAGTTTGTGTACCTTCCGTGCAGATATTGAAGTGTCGACCTGCGGGGTAATTTCACCGCTGAAAGCGCTGAACTATCTGATTCATCAGCTTGAATCAGACATTGTGACCATCGATTATCGCGTACGTGGCTTTTCCCGCGACGTGAACGGCATGAAGCACTTTATCGATCATGAAATCAATTCGATTCAGAACTTTATGTCGGATGATATTAAGTCGCTGTATGACATGGTGGATGTGAACGTTTATCAGGAAAATATCTTCCACACCAAGATGCTGCTTAAGGAATTCGACCTTAAACACTACATGTTCCACACCAAACCAGAAGAACTGACGGCGCAAGAACGTAAAGAGATTACGTCGGCCTTGTGGAAGGAGATGCGCGAGATTTACTACGCGCGCAATATCCCGGCGGTGTAATTTGCAGCGGAGCAAGGATGCTCCGGTCCGTTTGCCAGAGCGCATCGCTCATTCCAGTAAGTTTCGCGAGTCGCGCGGTGCTCAGCGTGTTGTTTGGTCATGGAACCACTCCACGTCAACATTGGCGACGTCAACACCGTACAGGCTGGCGACGGCCAGCAGCGACTCCATCATTCGTCTGCTGTTATGTTCCGCATCATGGCGCTGGTCGCGCGCTGAACTGCGTGAGAAGTAACGGGAAAAGAACGCTTTCATAGTCGTCTCCGTAAGGTGTCCGGAAGACCATTGCAGCGCAAAATATCGACAAAAGGAAATATGAAAAACAGCTGAGGTTTTTCACTACGCGCATTTACAGGAACAGAGCACCGGTTCCCGGCAATGCGGAAGACCGGCCCCGGTAATACAAGGGGGAATTAACGCTGTTTAAGGAACTCGCGGTATGCCGCTACCACATTGAGAAAGTCTTCTACGCCGCACATCGACAGACTCTCTTCATCGTAATAGCTCATCCCTTCTTCCATCTCATCGCCCGAGAATTCCAGCTGGTTAGCGCGTACCATCACTTCCTCGCCATCCATCCATAGCGTGTATTCATGCCCGGCGCGCTGCCAGGAACGTTCGCTGCCCTTCACGGTTTGCGCCGCCTGTTCCACTTCATCGAGCAGGGCGAGGTTCTCTTTCACTTCTTCATTAAACCAGTGCCCGACAGCTTCGTGGCCCATCGACATGCGTACCTTTACCCCACCGGTAATGTCGCGCAAAAATTCGTAATCCATAATCTCTTCCTCATGCAGGCTTTGCGTCAGCCCATGCTTAATTATCGCAGCACAACGGAAGAAAAAAAGCGTAGCGGGGGTACGGAACGAGAAAAAAGCGGAGAATCCTCCCCGCTTGCGAAGAATATGATGAAAACTTATGCGCCCAGCATGATTCCGCCATCAACGGCGATATGCTGGCCGGTGATAAAACCGTTTTTCATCAGGAACAGATACGCCTGCGCCAGTTCGTCAATCTCTGCCGTGCGTTTGAGGGGGATGGCGGTACTAAAGTGCTGTTGGGTGACCGCAACCTGTTCGGGTGGCACATCTCGCCAGAACGGGGTGAGCCTGTACATAAAATTGTGTAATTGCCTGATTTTGATATGTTCAATCCAACATCAAAAGCAGGTTAATTTATG
>NZ_CBFFRL010000381.1:0-2075 GCF_965644215.1 Phytobacter sp. V69 | reverse complement strand
TTATCTTTCAATGGTCAAGCTGGGTTGCATCCGATTGTTTTACAAGAGGTTATGCAATTAAGGGACACAGCCTAGCGCCACAGGCCTGCCAGCCGCAGATAACCGCAGGTGCGGAGCAATTAACACTGCGCAATGGCAACATCACCGCAGTGCTTAACCTGAAAGGGCAACTGGCGTTTTACAACCAGCGCGGCGAATTGCTGCTTGAGGAGATGTGGCGTCAACGCTCTACCGTCGGTATTGGTGCCAGTGAAAAAAGCCAGGACAAGTACATTAGTGCCCTGAAACTCGATGACCGCGAATTTAAACCGCTTCCCGGTGGCAAGTACCAGCTTACCGTCCGTTTCGAATCACGCCCGGACGAGCGGATTTACGGCATGGGGCAATATCAGCAGCCGTGGCTGGATCTGAAAGGCTGCGTGCTGGAACTGGCCCAGCGCAACTCACAGGCCAGCGTACCTTTTATGCAATCAAGCCTCGGTTACGGTCTGCTGTGGAACAACCCGGCGATTGGCGAAGCCAGCTTTGCCAAAAACCAGATCGAATGGCAGGCGCGCGTCACCCAGGAGATGGACTACTGGATAACCGCCGCCGATAACATTCAGGGCATCACTCGCCAGTATGCAAAAGCCACCGGCACACCACCGCCTGCTCCCGTCTTCACCAGCGGCTTGTGGCAGTGCAAATTGCGCTACCGCACCCAGCAGGAGGTACTGGAGGTGGCGCGTGAGTACCGCCGTCGCCACCTGCCGCTGTCGGTCATGGTTATCGACTTCTTCCACTGGCCGAATCAGGGCACCTGGTGTTTTGACCCGGTCGACTGGCCGGATCCGAAAGCGATGGTCGACGAACTGAAAGCCTTAGGCATTGAGCTGATGGTCTCCGTCTGGCCGACGGTGGAAGCGCGCAGCCCGCTCTTCCCGGTGATGAAGGCCAAAGGGTATCTGGTGACCAGCGATCGCGGCGTACAGGTCAATCTCGACTTTATGGGCAACACCACCTTCTTCGATGCCACCCATCCGCAGGCCCGTGAATTTGTCTGGGAGACGGTGAAGAAAAACTATTACGACCTCGGCATTAAGCTGTTCTGGCTTGATGAAGCAGAACCGGAATACCGCGCCTACGATTTTGATAACTACCGCTACCACGCCGGGCCGGTGCTGGAAGTGGGCAACCAGTATCCACGCGATTTTGCACAGGGCTTTTATGACGGGCTTATCGCCAATGGCGAGAAAGAGATTGTGAACCTGGTGCGCTGCTCCTGGGCGGGCAGTCAGCGCTTTGGTGTACTGGCCTGGTCCGGCGACGTACACTCCTCATTCCACGCGTTTCGCAACCAGCTGGCCGCCGGGTTAAATATGGGGCTGGCGGGCATTCCCTGGTGGACAACGGATATCGGCGGTTTCCAGGGCGGCAATGTCAACGACACGGCCTTCCACGAACTGCTGATCCGCTGGTTCCAGTGGGCGGTGTTCTGCCCGGTGCTGCGTATGCACGGCTACCGTGAACCGCAGATCCAGCCGCCGGAAAGCTACCGTAACGGCATTCCGCAATGCAACAGCGGCTCGCCTAATGAGCTGTGGAGCTATGGGGAAGAGAACTATGCCATCATGCAACACTGGCTCTCGGTGCGTGAAAAACTGCGCCCGTATGTGGATGCCCTGTTCACCAACGCCCAACAGCATGGGGATCCACTGATGCGCCCGTTGTTCTGGCACTATCCGGATGAGCCACAAAGCTGGCAGGTGGAAGACCAGTATCTGTTTGGGGAGGATATTCTGGTGGCCCCGATTCTGCACGCCGGGCAACGTCAGCGTGAAGTCTGGCTGCCAGGCAACCACGGTTGGGTCGATTTGAACGGCGAACGCTATCAGGGTCAGCAGCGAATCACCGTTGCCGCCGGGCTGGAGACGATTCCGGTCTTTATTCGTGAAGGCAGTAAAACAACAGGAATATTCCCTGACGCCTGATGCAAATGCCTGAAAATGAGGGTTTCGTTGTAAAAAACCACCTGCATAGCAGGTGGCATTGATAACGCCCCATAGGGGCGTACTCAGTCCAGACTCTGAGAGTCT
>NZ_CBFFRL010000380.1:0-2102 GCF_965644215.1 Phytobacter sp. V69 | reverse complement strand
TAAAACGGTATGCCGATCATGAATACCATCGGAACCGCGAAGCGGTGACGCTCGCCCTGTAAGGGCGCTAATGTTCTCCTCTCCGTTTATTCAGGAATTTGAGATGCCTGAGGAGGAGCTGAAGCGCAAACAACAGATAATGAATACCTCAGATGTGAAAATGCTTTTTCATGCACATTATCCGGGGCAGAAATTGCTGCTGGCAATGTATGCCAATGGCTGGGTACTGGTGGATTGTTTCCTGTTTCACCATACCAAACCAAAAAAGAAAGCGAAAAGCAAAGTGAAAACGGACAAATCAGAAACACAAAAAATTAAAACAACGGGGAATGAGAATCATGGAACTGGGAATTATGCTGTGCATCGTATTGTTACTCTCACTGGCAGCGGTGTGGATCAGTAACAAGGCGGTAAGGTTGCTGGAGGTCCATTATTTTAAGAAGCAACAGAGCATGGAGTATGCGGCGTGGCTGCGTGTAATGTGTGCCGGTTTGCTGTTTATTTTTATCCAGCTTGCCCCTGCGTTCACGTTTCTGTATACCCTGAAGCTGGTGGCACTGATAAACTTGGGTGTGCAAACGATGAAGCTAAATGGCGTTTATAAATTTAAACGCAAAGGGATGATGCCGACTAAAAGCGCACTCCCGGACCTTAACCGATTTAACCCTTTCCGGAAGAAGTAACTCCGCATGGCGCCCTATCGGGCGCTACTCATCCAGTGCACTGAGCATAAACTGCGTCATAGCCTTCTTCCCTGCTGCAATATTTCGAATATAGCGGGAAACCATATCCGGACTAGTCCAGTTACCCATCTCCATGATCTGCGGCAGCGAGTACCCGGCAAGGGCAAGCTGGATGGCACCGCCTACCCGCACGCTGTGACCGGTCCAGCATGCGGTCTCTATGTCCTGTGGGTTGAGCTCCTTCCATAGTGCTTCAAAGGCCCGGAGAAGGGTATTCTTGCTGAGCATACCCTCATCCTCAACGGGAATGTAATCACCATCTTCCCCGAGCGGGGTTCGGGTAGGCAGATAGGGCATGTTATGGTTTCTCAGCAGTGTATTGATCTCGTTACCCTGGCTTCGTAAACCCCATTCAGGTGGCATATATCCGTTATCCTGAAAGTTCACGGCCTGAAAGAGATAGTCCTGCGGATGGCTGTTTTGATCCCTTCCGACCATACCCATCAGCCTTATCAGTGTAGCTGTAAGGTTAGGGGTCAGGTGATAGGTGAGCAGGGTACTGACAGTTGATTTTGTTCTGTAAACCGTGAGGGTAAAGCTGCCGGTCTTTTCATTCAGCACAAGGTCTCCCATCCGGATCCGCCGGATCTCCGCAGAGCGGAGTAGTGTTTCAAACCCTGTCCAGATTAGACAAAGATCGCGGAGCTTGCGCACCGACTGCGTCGTAATGTGTTTTTTAATCAATGCCTTTAGATCAGTCACCATGAATGGCGTCGCCTGACGGGTAACTCTCTGCTTTCGGGCTTCTGCCTGTTCGAGGGACGCAAGAATATACCCGACTTCAGATGTGATGATCGCTGGCTGGTCAAGTGCTTTCCTTTGGATGCTGTTCAGTGCATGCAGGCAGCCTTTAATACTGCTTCGGGACAGTGATGCCTGAAGATGGTCTAAATAGGCCAGCAGTGGAGTTTCAGTCACCGGGAGAGAGCTGGCAGGCCACTCCTTGTTATTTGGAGCATTCACCTGGTACCACTCATTCCAGGAGCGTAGCCACTGGAGGTAAGTTTTAGCAGTGTTGAATTTCAGGTGAGAAAAATAGCGGATGAGGCTCATCAGCTGCTTGTCATTAGCTTTAACCGTCGACAATTGTTGATGGAGATCGTTGTCTGCAAACCGTCTTGTTACTGGCTGGCTGTTCATTGTGTCCACCTGAATATACTGTTTTTATTTACAGCTACTTTAGCATTTCGGTACCTACTTATGAACAGGTTGGGAGCAACAAAAGGATGGGGGAGTCGATTCAGTGTGAAACCGAAGATAAAGGTCAAATATTTTTGAAAATAATTAGATAGTGTCGTCACAAGATTTTAGCCCAGAGAGCGATGCATCTGATCTGGACGGCAGCGAGAAATGAGGCCG
>NZ_CBFFRL010000379.1:0-2120 GCF_965644215.1 Phytobacter sp. V69 | reverse complement strand
ACGGCCTCATTTCTCGCTGCCGTCCAGATCAGATGCATCGCTCTCTGGGCTAAAATCTTGTGACGACACTATCTAACTCTTCTTTCGCCGTATCCGGCAGGTAGAGCGTGGATTTGGTGATGGTCAGCTTCTCAGGCATGGTGCCGTCTTTTTTGAATTTCTCCAGCGCATCGAATGCCGGACCGGCCATGTTTGGCGTCAGCTCCACGCTGGCGTTAGCTTCCCCGTCCATCATCGCTTTGTAGATATCCGGTACGCCGTCAATTGACCCGGTCAGGATGTCTTTGCCCGGTTTCAGACCCGCTTCTTTTATGGCCTGGATAGCACCGATCACCATGTCATCGTTATGGGCATAAACCATGCAGATGTTTTTGCCGTTGTTCTCAGCTTTGATAAAGCTTTCCATGACCTCTTTCCCTTTACTGCGGGTGAAGTCGCCGGACTGAGAACGGATAATTTTGATGTTGGAGGCTTTAGCAATGGCTTCGGCAAAACCTTTTTTACGGTCAATCGCTACGCTCGCGCCGACGGTGCCCTGCAGTTCGACCACGTTACAGGGTTTGCCCGCAACGGTTTTCACCAGCCAGTCACCAATCAGCTGGCCTTCCAGCACGTTATTGGCGGTGACGGTGGTCATGTAGAGGGATTTGTCTTTGACATCAATCGAACGGTCGAGCAGGAATACCGGAATTTTTGCGTCTTTGGCTTCTTTCAGTACCGGTTCCCAGCCCGTTGCCACGACTGGCGCAATGAAGATGGCATCCACGCCCTGGGCGATGAATGAACGTACCGCTTTGATTTGGTTTTCCTGTTTTTGCTGACCGTCAGCGATTTTCAGGGTGATACCGCGTTTTTGAGCCTCGCTTTTCGCGACGTTGGTTTCAGCAGCTCGCCAGCCGGATTCTGATCCGACCTGCGAAAATCCTACCGTTAACGGGGCGGCCATCGCCATAGACGACATGGCTGCCGAAACTGCTGTGACAAGAAGTAAGCGCTTCCACATAAGAGTATCCTCGTAGGGTTATAGTTGGCTACAACTTCGCCTGCGGGAAAACTATAGACAATGGGAGATGTAACAGAATGCGTTACATCACAAATCAGAAAAGTGAATGAATTGTTGGCTTCCAGTTGGGATCTGGCGCGCGAAATAACACCGGTCGATCAACCCTGTATCGTGCTTTGAAAATACACAAATTTTCATTCAAAACAGCGTCCCATTCACGCAGTGTAATCGCTTCCAAAATTTTATTCAGGATGTGGCTATCTTTATGGATAATTCGACTGTAAATCTGGCAAAAAAACAGGGCGGCAGGCGGGTCGCAACGTAAAACAAGCGAAGACATTCCCGATGAGTTGGCTATAATACCCGGCACTTGTTTGCCACACATTTTAAAGGACACGAACATGAGCTTACTCAACGTCCCGGCGGGTAAAGATCTGCCAGAAGATATCTACGTTGTTATTGAAATTCCGGCTAACGCTGACCCGATCAAATACGAAGTCGATAAAGACAGCGGCGCACTCTTCGTTGACCGTTTCATGTCCACCGCGATGTTCTATCCGTGCAACTACGGTTACATCAACCACACTCTGTCTCTGGACGGTGACCCGGTAGACGTGCTGGTCCCGACGCCGTACCCGCTGGAACCAGGCTCTGTGATTCGCTGCCGTCCGGTTGGCGTGCTGAAAATGACCGACGAGTCTGGCGAAGATGCCAAACTGGTTGCTGTTCCGCACACCAAACTGAGCAAAGAATACGATCACATTAAAGATGTGAACGACCTGCCAGAACTGCTGAAAGCACAGATCACTCACTTCTTCGAGCACTACAAAGACCTCGAAAAAGGCAAATGGGTGAAAGTAGACGGTTGGGACAACGCAGAAGCGGCTAAAGCTGAAATCGTTGCTTCCTTCGAGCGCGCTGCGAAGAAGTAATCTGCCTGTCAGAAGACGCCGCCTGCGGGCGGCGTCTTTATTTCAGGCTATCTTTGTCCGTTTCTTAAGCTGTCATAAAACTGCCACAAAATTCTTTTCCCAGCCTTATTAGATAGTGTCGTCACGAGGATAAAAATCATTGATAATAGGGCCTTCTAATCATAAGGCCCTATTATCATGACTAT
>NZ_CBFFRL010000378.1:0-2124 GCF_965644215.1 Phytobacter sp. V69 | reverse complement strand
ATTCAGGCAACCGTCTGTGGTGTTTGCAGAGCTAAGATTGGCGGCTTAGCGTTGCACTTCGGAGTTGAATCCGCCACTTCATTGGTTGAACCTAATTTTATCAGCTAAATTTTTGTTATTGCTACTTTTGAGATTCATTTCTTCGGTAATTACTTTTCAATTTTATAACTCATTAGGTGCGTCATTTCCGGAGGTGCAACATGAACAAAATACGCCTTGCCCTGATTATCGGGGTAGCTGCGATGTCGGTAAATAATGCCGATGCTGTTACCAGTTCTGGCACAATTGGCGCAACGCTGACGTTATCAAACGGCTGCTTAATTAATGGCTCACCCTCACAAACCGGCATTAACTTCGGTACCCTGGACTTTGGTACTCAACCCGCCACCTTCAGCCAGTTAACGACGCAATTATCGGGAACAGGGGCCGGAGGAAGTACGTTTACCATTCAGTGCACCACGACCAGCTATACCGTTCAGATAATAAGCAACACCAACACGGCGACACCGACCACCACCGTGGGCACGCCGGGTGCAACGGCACGTTATCTCAGGACAGCGGCCAATACGCAGGGTGTGGCTTACAGCGTATTCAGTGATAGTGGGTTCAGTAACGAAGTGGGTAACGGGGTCAATATCCCGCGCGCCTCGACCTCTGGCGGGGTGGACTCTTACACCCTTTATGGCCGCATTACCGGTGGGGGCAACAGTGTAACAGTGCTGCCGGGGACCTATACCGATACGCTGAACGTGAGTGTGACCTACTGACGCAAATAACATGTGGGCAGACGGGAAATGTGCTTCTCAACGAAGAAGCCGGGGATTGCTGCGCGCCTTTTTTGGGTTAGGACTCTGCATCATGGCCTTACCCGAAAGAGCCGACGCTCTTACCGTCACGACAAAAACGTTTGCCGTGGGGGCGACTATTGCGTCGGGATGTTCAGTCACCAGCGGTACAGGTGGCGTACTGGGGACGCTGAATTTTGGCACTCATACCGGTGCGGAGAGTGGGCAGATTTCAACAAGTTTTGTGCCTAATGCTTCGCTCTCACTGGCCTGTACTCCCGGAGTTGCGTTGAGCATGGCGATTGACGGTGGGCTGCACTATTCCAGCGTGCGTTACCTGCAGCGCAGCGGTGGCACGCAGCTCATCCCGTACCGTTTGTACAGCAGCAGTTCGCTGGCGGCTAACTCCGAAATCATCATGAACCAGGCCGTTTCCGTCAGCTATACCGATGCAAATAATATCGCACTGAGCATTTTTGCTGCCGCGCAACTGACCGCGCTCAGTACGGCGGGGACGTATACAGATCAACTGACCGTGACCTTGTCATGGTAATAAGGGAGAAGGGATATGAGCGTCACCTCTGGGGCCGCAAAGGCGGCAGGTCTGTTACTGGTGGCGTCGCTGAGCATGGCGGCCGGGAACGCGAACGCCGCCGCGACCATACTACTCTGGCCCATCGACCCGTGGATGGGGCCTGAAACCAAAGCCACGGAGTTGTGGATCCAAAACCAGGGCAATACGCCTTCGACCATGCAGGTGCGGATTGTCCGTTGGCGCCAGGATTCGGGCAACGAACGCTATGAGCAACAAACAGACGTGGTGGCCAGCCCGCCCATCGTCACCATTCAGAAAGGCTCAAAGCAACTTATTCGTTTGATTAAGCAGGCTCAGGTTCCTGCGGGTGTCGAACAGGCCTATCGCATCATTGTTGATGAGATCCCCCAGCCGGATACCTCCGCCAAACCGCAGATAGGCATCAAATTACAGATGCGCTACTCCATTCCTCTGTTCGTCTATGGACAAGGTATCACGCTCTATCCCGACAGCGCCAACCACGCGTTGGTTCAGCCGGGTAGTTTAAGCTGGCAGGTGGTGCGTGAAAACGGCAGGCCCGCGTTGCAAATCGCCAATCGCGGCGACGTACATGTCCGGTTGACGGATGTCTCCGGGCGGCAGGGGGGGCAAACGCGCATTATTGCCGAAGGTTTAATGGGATACGTCTTACCGGGTGCGACGCGCACATGGCCCCTACCTGCAGGCTTACTAGGCTGTGTCCCTTAATCACCTGAGTTATAGTAACTGTCTTTTTCAACAACATATTGAACTATGGCTCGCTAC
>NZ_CBFFRL010000377.1:0-2131 GCF_965644215.1 Phytobacter sp. V69 | reverse complement strand
GCGGGCATCGTGAAAAGTCTATGTCAAAGAAAGGGTTATGTTCTCATAATTGACGATTAAATCGCACCTTCCTTAAACATAATATTCTCCTGCTCACTTCTTATTTTTGTGCATGGCTCATACGACACACAACGCTCACCCGCCGCGGGAAGTTCCTGCGGAAGTGCACGTTGTGAGAACTGTTAAATCAGACCTGAGCGTAACGTCTTAGTTCGCTTGCCACTCGTGAAGAATTGTTTCGACGGGTTTCACGAAAACGGGGTTATCCGGCACCGTAAGTGTACGCCAGACTTCATTATAATGAGCGATCAGCGTTTCGGCCGCAGCCGCGGGTCGGTTAGCCGTCGTATGGGCATCTTCGGCCACGGTGATGGAATATCCCCGGCTGGCGCCATTTTTCAGCGTGGTATCGACGCAATAATCCGTCGCACAGCCACAGATAACGAATTCAGAAATATCATGCTCGCGTAAAACATCGGCCAGATGGGTACGGTAAAAACCGTCACAGGCTGTTTTGGTAACGTACAAAGCGTTTTCAGGCTGGTAGAGTTCAGGCAGTAGCTGGAACCCGGCGCTTCCCTCTTCCAGACCACCGTTTTCGATGTGCTGGATGAAAATGACCTTATCTGCCGCCTGCGTGAGCTGATTTATCTGTGCAACACACGCTTCGCGTCGAATACGAGGAGACGCAAACACCCCGTTTTGCATATCCACCACCATGACCACTCACTTACCCGACATCACTTGCCTCCAGACATTTTCAGTGGAAAGAAAAAGGGTATCACAACGAAGCAGCTATTTTGCCATAGGGAAAAAAGTTCATGTTTACCCCTCGTTACGTTATTTCGAGAAATAATGCGCTTTTCGGTGCTTTGAAATATGCCACCTGGTAGTATAAATACGCATTATTCACTTCTTTCATATACGGATGCTTTCGTTGAAACGTTGTTTGTTTTTCTCTGCGACGCTGTACGCGTTAACACTGACCTCCGTGCATGCAGCACAACAGTCGCCCGATGCTGAATTTGCGTCTGATATTGTTGATCGTTACGCCAACCATATTTTTTATGGCAGTGGCGCAACGGGAATGGCAATGGTGGCGATTGACGGTAACCAGCGGGTATTCAGAAGTTTTGGCGAAACACGTCCCGGTACGAATGTTCGCCCACAGCTGGACTCGGTTATCCGCATTGCCTCGTTATCCAAGCTGATGACCAGCGAAATGCTGGTTAAGCTCCTCGATCAGGGCGTGGTGAAACTCAACGACCCGTTAAGCAAATATGCCCCACCGGGTGCGCGCGTGCCAACATATCAGGGAGCACCGATCAGACTGGTGAACCTAGCGACACACACCAGCGCATTACCGCGTGAACAGCCCGGCGGCGCAGCGAAACGCACTGTATTTACCTGGCCGACCCGCGAACAGCGCTGGAGCTGGCTCTCAACGGCGGCGCTAAAATCCGCACCAGGCACCCAGGCTGCCTATTCCAACCTGGCGTTTGATCTACTGGCCGACGCACTGGCAAATGCGGCGGGCAAACCCTACCCGCAGCTTTTCGAAGATCAGATCACTCGCCCGCTGGGGATGAAAGACACCACCTTTACGCCATCACCCGATCAGTGCCGTCGCCTGATGGTGGCAGAAAAAGGAGCCAGCCCGTGCGATAACACGCTGGCGGCCATTGGCAGTGGCGGTGTCTACTCAACGCCGGGCGATATGATGCGCTGGATGCAGCAATTCCTCTCTTCCGATTTCTACAGCCGCAACAGCCAGGCGGATCGCATGCAGACGCTGATCTATCAGCGCAGCCAGCTTACGCGCGTCATCGGTATGGATGTGCCGGGTAAAGCCGACGCGTTAGGTTTGGGCTGGGTTTATATGGCACCGAAAGACGGGCATCCGGGAATTATTCAGAAAACGGGTGGCGGCGGTGGTTTCATTACCTATATGGCGATGATCCCGCAAAGTAATGTCGGCGTGTTCGTGGTGATCACACGTTCGCCATTGACGCGTTTCGTTAATATGAGCGATGGCGTAAACGAACTGGTTAGCGAATTAAGGAAGGTGCGATTTAATCGTCAATTATGAGAACATAACCCTTTCTTTGACATAGACTTTTCACGATGCCCG
>NZ_CBFFRL010000376.1:0-2161 GCF_965644215.1 Phytobacter sp. V69 | reverse complement strand
TCGGATCAAAGACATAGGCAGGGAACATCACAAAAAAACTGTATGTTACCTGATGACTTCTTAATGCGACAGAACCCTTAACAAAGCCTTCAGCCTCCCCGCTCATCTCTGAACAGGGAGGACTGATACGGACACCGGTTAATGAAGGCTCTCTTCTTTGAGGTCGATCGCCCTGAGCTCCTGATGGAAGACGGTATCGCTGATGGTACGAGCCTTTCGCATACGGAAAAGCTCATTACGTTGCGCGATAATAGCCTCACGTTGCATAAACTTCTCAAGCCTGGTGCGTTTCATCAGCTCCAGTCCGACGTCGGTTTGTTCATCGCTGTAGTTGTAGTGAAGCCGCCGCTGGTATGTCTCAAGGAGCATATTTCCGGCATCAGCTCGTAATGCCTGCTCATCGGGATAATCGACAGGCTGGCTAAGTAAATCGCTCAGTCGGTTGATGGCCGCTTCCGTCAATGCTGCACCGATATTGCCGCTACCGGCGTCATGAGGCAAATCCTCTCCGAGAGAGCGCGTCATGAAGGGAAGTCCTACAGCAGCCACAATAAGTGATAACAGGATCACCGCCATTGAGAGAAAGATAAGCAGCTCTCTTCCCGGGAACGGTGACCCGTCATCCAGTACGGCCGGAAGCGTCAGTATCCCCGCCAGAGTGACTGACCCCTTCACACCGGCGAGAGCCATCACGGCCATCGCAGTGAACCGGGGGCGCACAGTCGTGACCTTGCCCCGTCGTTTCTGACGAAATACCGTCAGGGTTATGGACAGCCATACCCAGATGAAACGCATCACGCCAAGGGCCAGTGTGATTACCACTGCATACAGCAGTAAGTACCACGGGGATGAAGCGCCTGCCTGTTGTGCCACATCTGGCAGAGTCAGTAACATACGTGGCAACTGCTCGCCCAGCATCAGGAAAATCATCCCGTTTAGCGTGGTCTGAAGCATATTCCACACGGCACTGCTTTTCATGCGTGTGGCCGGTAAACGAGGCCCCGACAACTGCTCATAGTGCATAGCGATGCCTGCGGCTACAGCAGCCAGGATCCCCGAGACATGGAATGCCTCAGCGAGAATGTACGCAGCAAACGGGATAAGAAGGCTAATCAGTATCTGGATGGCCGGTTCTTCGCGTGTCCGTTTCACCAGAAAATTATTGCACTTACCGGTTACCCAGACGACCACAAGTCCGCTCAGAATACCGCCGAAGGCCATCAGGAAGAATTTGGTCACCGCCTCTCCCGGGGAGAAGGTACCGGTTAGCACTGCAGCAATCGCAAAATTAAATGCCACAAGGCCGGATGCATCGTTTAGAAGGGATTCGCCTTCGAGGATATGCGCCATTCGTGAGGGCAGCGGTGAATTTGCAGTCATGGCAGAGACGGCCACCGGGTCAGTTGGTGACAGAATCGCAGCGAGCGCAAATCCGGCGGCCACCGTAACCGCCGGGATAAGCCAGTGAATAAACCAGCCAATGCCAATAATGGTGACCAGAACGAGTCCAATCGCCAGTGACAGGATGGGTTTCAGATCACTGAAAAAAGCATCCTTTGGTATTCGCCAGCCATCCAGAAACAACAGAGGGGGAATGAACAACAGCAGGAAGATATGCGGATCGAAATCAACCTGGAAGCCTCCGGCAGCGAGACCAGCCCCCGCAGCTATCTGGATCAAGGGTAATGGAATTTTTACGGGCAACAAATGAGATATAAACACAGTAACAACTATTGCTATCATGAAAACAAGGACAATGGTAATCAGCGACATATTGCCCCTCCTCTTCTCATGGCAAACTCTTCAGGCATGTATGTTCATCCTTATCAGCAGGTGACTCTAATAGAGTGTTTATTTTAAATAGCTGATCCTAATATGTATTAGTCGCGACTTAATCTGACACTGGACCTTGAAAGGTTGAGAGTTACCGGTTTTGATATGGGTGTCGAATCCTTATACAAAACGCGAGGTAACTCTCATGCTTTATACTAACAACCCCATCATCAAACACAAAGCCGGCCTGCTCAATCAGGCCGAAGAGCTCGCTAACGTTTCAAAAGCCTGTAAAATCATGGGAGTATCGCGGGTTCTGTCGCATTAAGAAGTCATCAGGTAACATACAGTTTTTTTGTGATGTTCCCTGCCTATGTCTTTGATCCGA
>NZ_CBFFRL010000375.1:0-2167 GCF_965644215.1 Phytobacter sp. V69 | reverse complement strand
CGGGTGAAGAACGGCGCATGGGCACCGCTCAGGTTCATCAGCATGCTGTCGTGCCCGGCAACCGGGATCACTTTTACGGATGTTACGACTGGAGTTGAAGACTGGCCTGACATAATTCCTCCTGCGGATAGATGGTAACCGAATACCAACGTCATAAACGGTCATCTGCCATGAATACAAAACGTGGCGCTGTATTGCGAATGAGGAGAATTCTATGACTTTCATTGCAACAAAAAAAGACTGACTGAGTGTGTATCTTATTCAATAATTGAATCAATGTATCGAATAGAGATTTAAATTAGCACATTGAATATTAATGTTTTTTTCTGTTTAAGAAGACGAAGGTGCACATTGCAGAGTCAGAAAAGCAGAATCGGGTACAGGCAGAGGAAGGGCTAACAATGAGAGCGTATTAAGGGGAAAAAATTTGCCGCAAAACACCGGCAAATTACCCAAATTATAGGCAATTTTGTTCGCTATTTCGTTGGTCGATTGCATGGTTTTTATCGATGATTCGAGGGTTGTTTTTGTCGTTTGTCCAGGATGGCGCGACGTTATTCACGAAATGCAGATTCGCTGTAGCATTTGCGTTAAAACGCTCACCAGTGAGTCACTCAACTCATTCACAAATCGTAATTGATGCGTTGGGACTATCCGTATGGTGAAGGTATTCAGACCGGGTTTTCCCCGCGTGTTTACCATCAAAACCTGGTCTGCGTGGAAAAATGATTGCGCTGTCATTTTGCGAGGCAAATGCGAAGAGAGTCACGAATTTTTTATCTTTCGGGGGATAACAGCCAGGACGAACCTGGCTGTAGAGGGGGGCGAAATTAAGAGAAGCGAATCAGTCCACTTGCTTTGTCGTAGCTGAATGCGGTGCCGTAGCGGTGGCTCAGACGCGTCAGCAGGCTGGCAATCTCTTCGCCCTGTGCGTGGGTCACTTTTTCCGGCAGACCGCGGGACAGAACGCGTTCGCGGTTCATGCCAAGATCCAGCGGCAGCAGCTGGCAGGCCAGACCATCAGGCGTGACGTCGAACACCGCCAGCGCGTTTTGTGAGAAACGGGCTTCGGCGTTAAAGCCGGTGAACTCGCCTGCCTTATTCTTCGCGCGTGCGCGGTGCAGTTCGGAGGGGCGCGCATCTGCCGCGTGGCCGTACGCTTCGTACATTTCCGGGCCGATAATCGATTCGCCCGCTTCAAACTCCATCAGCAGGCTGCCGAGGTTGTAGAAAATCGGTTTGCCGTTGTAGATCTCCACGCCGCGCATGAAGTGCGCCCCGTGGCAGACCACCGCATCGCCGCCCGCGTCGATGGCACGGTGGGCAAATTTCTCGATAAATTCAGGTGCATCCGGGGAGTACCAGCTGTCTTTATCCCCTTCATGGGTGTGCAGGCTGACCAGCGTAAAATCGCTGCGGTTCGCGGCATCACGGATGCTGCGCTCGTTCGCCACGCAATCCTGTTCGTTGAACCAGGTGCGCACATGGGCTTTCTCGCCGCGCTCAATTTGCAGGGAGCTTTCGAACAGCGAGCCGAATTTGAATTCGTTATCGCCTTTCGACGGCATCACTTCCACGCGCATACCTTCACGCACGCTCTCATCGATACCCAGTGAGCGGGTAATCTCTTTTAACTGTTCAAACTGTTCGTCACCGAGCACGTAGGCGCGGCCCCAGCGCAGCGGGTTCAGGCCCGGACGCGGCAGCGTGCCAGCACCGCCGTTAGCGGCCAGAAACACTTCGGAACGGGTAGAGCCCAGTGCAACCACGCCAACACGGCCTTTGGCGGTGTCGAGGAAGCGGGGGAGGCGAGCGTCATCCAGGTTGCGCCCCTGGCCACAGGGGATCAGTTTGCGTGCTTCGGCGGCTTCCATGGTATCCACCACCCCTTCCCAGCCGAAATCGCCGGTGTGGTTGTTGGCAAAGGAGACCAGGCGAATATTCAAATCGACGAACTCATCGAGCGTGGCAGGTTTTACAGCGGTGATATAACCGCGACCAGCAGCAGGCGGGAGGTTCGGTTGTGGGCAGCTAAATTCGGCATTGGCAAAAACGGCGTCAGCGCTTTGCAGTAATTCTACGATCTCGGGATCTAGGCTGTGTCCCTTAATCACCTGAGTTATAGTAACTGTCTTTTTCAACAACATATTGAACTATGGCTCGCTAC
>NZ_CBFFRL010000374.1:0-2198 GCF_965644215.1 Phytobacter sp. V69 | reverse complement strand
CGGGCATCGTGAAAAGTCTATGTCAAAGAAAGGGTTATGTTCTCATAATTGACGATTAAATCGCACCTTCCTTAACTCTGCTGCATATCGTCACCGCAAGGTTTTCTTCGATAACAGAACGGGTGAAGTTTGTGGTCGTAAAACAGCACATAAAAAGGACCTTGCCTTTGCGCAGATTTTTGCAGCTGAACATACCCCTCCTGCCCTGATTGTTGACAGTGAAACACTCTGGAATGCTGTCGAAGCCTCGGAGAAGAGAAAAGATGCCCGCCTTGCCAAAGAGTTTAAGATTGCCCTCCCCGCTGAGCTAACACCAGAACTGAGCATTAAACTCACTACAGCTTTTGTTCTTGAGCACTTTACCAAGCAAGGCATCATTGCAGATGTTGTTATCCACGATATCAATGGTCATAACCCACATATCCATATAATGGGAACAACCCGTGAGGTTCTTTCTACCGGCTTTGGTAAAAAGGTGCGTGAGTGGGACAAGCCTGAAGCCCTTGATAACTGGCGTAAAGGCTGGCAGGACATCTGCAATGGGTTCCTTGAGCTGTATGGTCACGATGAACGCATTGATCACCGTTCTATCAGGGTTCAGTATGAGGAAGCCGTAGAACAGGCTACCGCTGCCGCTACAAACGAAGAGAAAGCAATCTGGCTGGCTAAAGCAATTGAAACAAACCGCGATCCAATACTTCATATCCCTCGTGATCGCTGGGGCACTTTAGCCGCTCAGGAACAACGTGCTGCAGAGCAGGCCATACGTGATGAGCTAAAAAAAGAAGCTGGCGAAGCCTACTTTACCTTTAAAGATCTGCCATTAGACATTGTTGTTGATGTTGCCAGCTTTAGGGTTCATGCACTGGCTGAACCGGAAGAAATTGTTATCCCGGATAACACAGGTAGAGCTTCATCTACAGGCTCGCAGAAACATGTTCTGGTTGCTCCTGCGCCTCATACACGCACTACACTGAAAACCCCATCCTCTTCAACGGCAAGAGCACTTAAACGCGCTCCTGTTAAAGTAAAAAGGAGGAAAGTTGAACCTCGTCAGAACGGTATGTTCAGGCGTTTCACGCTGTTGGTAGTAGATTATATAAGAGAGAAATTCGTCTGGACCAAGAAGAAGCCAGCCCCTGTTTCAGTGGATGCTGAACATGATAAGCGTATTGCTGAAAACTATGTCTTCGATGAGGTTCAGGGTATCTATGTTTCACGCGCTGAGTATGAAAGGCGCGCCAGATTTAACAAGGATGACTACAAGCCTACCAAGGAAGAGATCAGGCGTTTTCCAAGTCATCCGGTTAAGCCAGTGCAGCCTGATAGCAATCTCGACTACATACCAACACTTGCTGCAGACAGGAAAAAGCCGCTGCCTAAATTGAGACCACCCGGTTATAGAGGTAAAGAGTGATCAGTAAGCAGTCCACTTATTGTCCAGTCGACTTGACAAATTATCTAAAATATTAGATAATCCACTCATTCATAGCAGGAGGTGTGTATGGCTTTAAAATTCTATGACAGTCCGTTCCATGTGACACATGATGCTGAAACTGCTAGCAAAATGGCAATGAAAATGGATTTATCGATCATGATTATCAATCTAATCAAAGAGAAAGGTTGGACGCAAAAAGAAGCGGCAGAAAAACTCGGCATCAACCAGTCCCGTGTATCAGAACTGAAAAATGCAAAAATTGAGCTTTTCACTGTTGATGCCATGTTCGATATGCTAGATGCCCTCGGTTTCCGAGCTAAAATGTCAATGACAAGTCTGCATCAGGCATCAATTGCAATTACAGAAACCGAGGCAGCAGCTTAACGTTTTTTACAGCGTTCAGCCTCTCTGACATCGGCCATAAGTTCCTTAAGTCGTTTTTCTGCTACTTTTTTAGCCTGCCGATCAACACCGTTGGTAGTTTTCTCAAAGGAATGCAAAACTACCACGGTATCGAGATACTTAGTGACGTAGGTGCATCGATATGCCGGGCTTCCATTTATTTTTAGTTCGATAACGCCTATACCAATGCTATCCATAAAATCAATAGGTAATTCAGGATCTTGACCGAACTGAATACGACGTAAATCTTTTCCAAAATCGTCTTGCACATCAGCAGGAAGTGAACCGCCCCGGTTTTCCTGGAGAGTATTTTAGTTGGGAACTCAGGCTGCCAGATCCTTATTCCCGATGGAAGCAT
>NZ_CBFFRL010000373.1:0-2209 GCF_965644215.1 Phytobacter sp. V69 | reverse complement strand
CGGCCTCATTTCTCGCTGCCGTCCAGATCAGATGCATCGCTCTCTGGGCTAAAATCTTGTGACGACACTATCTAACCTGCTCGCTTTTTTCTGCCGTCAGGCCAAATTCTGCGAATTTATCGGTCTCATCGCCGCTACAGTTGCCAATTCTAGCGACCACATCTGCCATTTGCGCATCGGGTAAGTTGATCACACACTCGCCGCTTTGTCGGATGCGCTCAAAGCTGAGGTTTCCGGCAGAGATCATGCATCCCACCAGTGACGGGGAAAACGCAAGAATGGTGTGCCAGCCCAGCGTCATGATGTTGTTTTTGCCGTGCCAGTGGCTGCTGATAAGCACCACCGGGCCGGGCTCCAGCCAGTGGCGCACATCATGCAGCGGCCAGGATTGTTTTTTCATTGCGGTGTCTCCATGCATAAGCCTGCTTAAAAGGTAGCAAACTCAGGGGAGACTCCGGTTACTTTCTGCCCAGCACACAAATGCGTCTTTGGGCAGCGCCTTACTGTATAACCAGCCCTGTCCGTACTGCACACCATGTTCGCTCAGCCATTTGAGCTGGCCTTCGGTCTCGATGCCCTCGGCCACCATTGCCAGCTTTAGCGCTTTGGCCATTTCGACGATATGGGTGGTCATGTTTTTGTATTCCAGCGCATCCACAAAGGATTTGTCGATTTTGATGATATCGACATCCAGATTTTGCAGGTAACTGAGGCTGGAGTACCCCGTACCAAAATCGTCGATATAAATGGCGTGTCCGGCCGCGCGCAGTGCCGTGATGGTGGGCATGCAGGTCGCGGGATCGGCAAAACCGTGCTCGGTCACTTCCAGCGCGATTTGCGACGGTGAAATTTGCCAGTCACTGGTCAGCTGCTGTAGCTGAGACGGAAGGGTCAGGGTTAAGAGATCGGATGGCTCAAGGTTGATGGAGACGTGCAGATCCGGGTTCTGCTGGAGCCAGGTTCCCATGTCCTCAAACACTTTTTCGATAATCACTTTGGTCAGCTGTGGCATCAGGCCCGTTTGTTCTGCCAGCGGAATAAAGGTGTCCGGGGCGAGGAAGCTGCCATCCGCCTGTCGCCAGCGGGCCAGTGCTTCCGCACCGACGATTTTCCCGTCTGCCAGCGTCACAATTGGCTGGTAGAACATCTCAATTTCCCGCGCGCGTATGGCGTCCTGCATACGATGTTGCGGCGACTGCAGGCGACGCAGAATGCGCAGTAAAAAGAGGGCGACCAGTATGCTCAGCAGCAGACCCACGGGCACCCAGATGATCAGCAGCCGGTGCCAGCTCTCTTCCAGCGGCGTCAGCGATGCCCAGGTGATGATCGTGACGCCCAATTCGGGGACCAGTAAAACATTCCAGGCTTCACCGCCGATCAGTATTTGCGCAGGGTCGTGAAGATTGATTTGCTTAATTATGTCCGGATCCAGCGTGCGGTTACTGGCGATAACCCGCCCGCTGGTGGTACCGACGAGAGCGACATTGATGGGCCAGGGGCCATAGGAGAGCACATCAATAAATGAGAATGGGTCAGTCATCACCACGTAGCGACGTGTGCCGAGACCGACCATATAGCGCATCAGACCCAGATCGTTATGGCTGGTCAGCCAGGCGCGAAAGCCATCTTTGGTCACCCTCTGCGGTGCGGGAAAGGGGGCGGTGCTGCTGTTTCTTTCCAGTGAGGAACAAAGCGGGACCGTGCCTTCGAGGTAGATAACCTCCTGAACATAACGAAACGTATAGGAAATTCGTCGCATGGCCAGCAGGTGATCCTGGCTGCACGAGATGCCATCATAAGTTTCCAGTTGGCGCAGGGCCGTTTTCCCCTGACTCACCACTCGGTCAGCACGCATTTTTACTAATCTGGAAAAGGTGTCGAGTTCGTTCATAAACGACTCTTCAGCCTGGCGATGTGCCAGCCAGACGCTTAAAGCCACCGGCAAGAGAACGGCGAACAACAGTACGCCTGTAATAAGGCTAACCAATCGTCGGTTTGTCATGACCAAAAATCCCTGTTTGATACTGAGAAACAAGCGTATTTGAGACCAACAAGTGTTATAACACGCGTCAATGATTGATTTCTTTCAGGAATTGAAGGGATGAAGAAAAAAGAGTTTGTTACCCAGGATCTCTTAGATAGTGTCGTCACGAGGATAAAAATCATTGATAATAGGGCCTTCTAATCAGAAGGCCCTATTATCATGACT
>NZ_CBFFRL010000372.1:0-2244 GCF_965644215.1 Phytobacter sp. V69 | reverse complement strand
GGCCTCATTTCTCGCTGCCGTCCAGATCAGATGCATCGCTCTCTGGGCTAAAATCTTGTGACGACACTATCTAATAATGATCAGGTTATCGAGTTGGTAATGGGCGGCGACCAGCGCGGCTTCCCAGTTACTGCCCTCGGCCAGTTCGCCGTCGCCGGTCACGACAAACACCCGGCGTTTGCTATTGCTGCGTTTGGACGCCAGGGCGATACCGACCGCGACCGGCAGGCCGTGGCCCAGTGCGCCGGTATTGAGTTCAATACCCGGCGTTTTATGCTTCACCGGGTGGCCCGGCAGGTGTGAATCGGGATGCTGGTAGGTTGCCAGCCAGTCAACAGGGATGAATCCGGCTTCCGCAAGGATGCAGTAATACCCACCGACCGCGTGACCTTTTGACTGGATGTAAATGTCGCGTTCATCGCTGTCTTTCAGTTCTGGCGAACAGTTCAGAATGCGGAAGTAGAGTGCAGTCAGCAGCTCAACCTGGGATAAATCTGCGCCCGTGTGCCCGCCTGCCGGGCTTTCGGCATTCAGCACGATGATGCGACGGCGTACGGAGCGTGCTTTTTTTTCAAGCTCCTCAACAGAGAGCGAAAACGGATTCATAGTCCACCTCTTGAATTTATAGTCTGTATTGAATAAATATTCAATCAGGGTGAAAAAGGGCACCTGAGCAGCATTTTGCGGTCATTCTCGCAAGGTCAAACGTCAGGTGATTCACGCTTTGAATATATATTCACTATTGATCTATTATTCATAAATAAAGATATGCCTTGTACCAGGGTTTGTCTACGCCTTGTGAATGCAAATTTGGAAGAAAGGAGAATACGATCACATTTGGATCATCACGCGCTGCACTGCGCGGCTTGTTATCTATTCAGGTATGAATAAAAATGACAGGAGTTGAATTAAGGGGAAACCAATGTCAAAACAGGATGAACAGCGTTTGCTGGTGAAAATTGCCACGCTTTACTACAACGAGAACAAAAAGCAGTCTGACATCGCGACATTGCTGAACTTGTCCCAGTCATTTGTCTCACGTGCGTTGACGCGTTGTCAAAAAGAAGGACTGGTAAAAATCACCGTGGTGCAGCCCACCAATATTTTCGTCTCGCTGGAGAAGGCCATTGAGCAGCAGTATGGCATACGTCAGGCGATTGTGGTGGATGTGGGTGAGAACGCCAGCAATGCGCAGATGAAACACGCCATCGGCAGCGCGGCGGCGCACTACGTGGAAACGCGCGTCCGTCCAGAAGACCTGGTGGGGATCTCTGCCTGGAGTAGCACCATTCGTTGCATGGTCGATGAAATGCACCCGCAGAATATCCGCGCTCAGGGCGTTATCCAGCTGCTGGGCGGAGTGGGGCCGAACGGTAACGTGCAGGCGACCATTCTGACGCAGCAGTTATCGGAATATCTGGGTTGCCCGGCCTGGCTGCTGCCGTCGCAAAGTATTGAGCACTCTGTTGAGGAGCGCGCGCGGCTGGTCAATAGCCCGGACGTTGCGGCGGTGGTGGCGAAATTTGCCGAGGTCGATGTGGCGATTGTCGGCATTGGCGAGCTGGAACCGTCACAGTTGCTGAAAAACTCCGGCAACTACTACAACGAAGATATGCTGCATCTGCTGTCCGAACGCGGCGCGGTGGGGGATATCTGTCTGCATTACTACGATGCGGCAGGCAAACCGGTCCTCACTCACGAAGAAGATCCGGTTATTGGCATGGAGCTGGAACAACTCCGCGCCTGTAAGCAGGTTATCGCGCTGGCAGGCGGGCCGGAAAAACACAATGCCATCCGCGGCGCGCTGCAGGGGAATTACATTGATGTGCTGATCACGGATTACGCCACGGCACGTAGCCTGGTGAAGGAATGATTTAATCTTCTTGTATTTCAATAAATTATTTAAAATCCGCTTTTTTCTCTGATCTGATTTTTTCGACTAAGTTCACAAAAGAAACTTAATCGCCTTCACTTTGTTTCCTTTGTTTACTAATGTTCGCTCACTGAATCCTACAGTATGAACTTTGCTGGTGAACAACAATGAAAACAGCTCTCACCCCCTCCGTGAGTTTTCGGGAAAAGTTTTGCTACGGTCTTGGAGATACTTCGGCCAATATATTTATGGGCATGACTATGATGTTCCTGTCCATTTATTACACCGATGTATTTATACCCGTGATCATTGAAACTGCTTGATTTCATGCTGTCAGGGGATCATGCTCAGACCATGAACATCAGACTTTC
>NZ_CBFFRL010000371.1:0-2271 GCF_965644215.1 Phytobacter sp. V69 | reverse complement strand
CCATCACTGCGTTTCGGGCTCCTGTGTTCATGGTCAGTGAGTTTTTAAAACGTTTTTCCAGATTCCTAACCATGAACGGTAATAAAACTATTGGATTATTTTTTCATAAAAGTGAATCGCTGATAGATGAAAAATTTGAAAATCTCACCTCACTGATAGACGGTCTGGCGAATGGCGTGTTCGGATTTCATCCGTACACGGGTTACGAAGACGACCTGAAAAAATTCATCAGGAGCACAAAAGATGAATACGAAACAATATTTGTTAAAATTGATTCCAGTGGCGTATATTTTGGGCATTTGAAAATCAGGTCAAAATTGAAGTGATTTTTAAATATTATTTAATGCTGTGATCTTGATATCGCGAATTCAGATAATAAGTGCAACGCTCGGTCATGTAGATGGAAGGACGGTTAGCGGCTGATAAGCTATCCTGCTCTTCCGACCAAAGATGAGCGAGTAACTATGAAATACCAGCAACTAACCGAGGGGCAACGATACCAGATATCGGTGCTGCGTGATGATAATTTATCTTGCCGTGAGACAGGCATCCGTATCGGAGTCAGCAAGTCTACTGTATCCCGTGAACTCAGACGTAACGGTGTTCCTGAGTGCTATGCCCCGGAGAATGCGCAGCGTCTTTGTGAGCAGCGACGTATGACGGCTGCAAAGCGGTCGGTGAGTCAGAATGTCATTGACTTTGTTGTGTTTGCTCTGGGGTGGAAGTGGAGTCCTGAGCAGATAAGTGCGGTGGCGAAGGTCATTGGCCTGTCTGTCAGCCATGAGTGGATTTACCAGTATGTAATGGCAGATAAAGTGCGTGGTGGTGGGCTTTTCACCCATCTACGGCAAGGGAAACGCCGCTACCGTAAGGGGTATGGTCAGAAACGAGGTCGTATCCCGGATGCAGTGTCCATAGAGCTGCGTCCACCGGTTGTTGATGAGCGTAGTCGTCTGGGGGACTGGGAAGCGGACCTTGTGCTGGGTAAGCAGGGAACAGGCGCTATCGTCACACTGGCAGAGCGTAAGAGCCGTATTTATCTGACGAAAAAGGTTTTTTCAAAGGATGCAGTGGAGGTCAGTAGCGCGATTATCTCTCTGTTGAGCGATTACCGGGATGTGTGCCACACAATAACTTTCGATAACGGTCTGGAGTTCAGTGAGCACAAGGCTATCGCGAAGGCGCTGGAAGCCGATACGTACTTCACCCATCCCTACGCCTCACATGAGCGCGGGCTGAATGAGAACACAAATGGCCTGTTACGGCAGTTTATCCCGAAAGGAACCGACCTGCGTACAGTGTCAGAAGAAGACTTACAGCGCTATCAGGGTGCACTGAACAGCAGACCACGCAAGTGTCTTGGGTTCAGGCAACCCTCGGTGGTGTTTGCAGAGCTAAGAATGGCGGCTTAGCGTTGCACTTCGGAGTTGAATCCGCCTATCAATATCTTAAAATTTACCAGAACGTAGCGCCCCTGCGGGGCGAGCACGGCAGCGCAGCTGCCTCTACCGCCTTTAAGCTCCAGCCTCACATCAACGCCGGTGCCGCCTGACGGTCCGGCGGCTCGCACGGTGTCGCATGCCCCACCGCCGCGTTGACACCCACATAAAATGAGCACGCCTGTGGCGTGAGCCGGTAATCCCCCATTTTTAACGGAGGTAATAAGTAGAATCAGGCCATTCGCTGAAGATGCTGCATCGGTGTGTAGCCATTCAACGCCATATTGGGTCGTTCGTGATTATAAAACCATTGCCACCCGGTGGCATAGTGTTGTAATTCATCCAGTGATGTAAACAGATTCTGCCCCAGCCAGTCATAACGCACAGTCCGGTTGTAACGCTCGATATAAGCATTTTGCTGCGGATTACCCGGCTGAATGAAATCAATCCTGATATCCTGCTTCATCGCCCATGTTATCAGGGTATTACTGGTATATTCCGGACCATTATCACAGCGGATTGATGTGGGTTTTCCTTTCCATTCAATGAGTTGTTACAGTACCCTGACAACCCGACTGGCGGGCAGTGAAAAATCCACCTCAATGGCCAGCGCTTCACGGTTAAAATCGGGCTCTGTCGCATTAACTGCGGCAGGTTGCCGGAAAACGGGTCTGTTAATTTTTTATGCAACCAGAAGCAAAAACTGCTCTGCCGGGGACAATCCGCCCCCGTGCGGATGTTGAAGCTGTCCTTTTCGTAACATGTGTATGATTTCGATCCCCGCCAGAATAGCCTGCCCCCGTCGAAAAGATTTGAATCCCGTCATCAGCTT
>NZ_CBFFRL010000370.1:0-2280 GCF_965644215.1 Phytobacter sp. V69 | reverse complement strand
AGTCATGATAATAGGGCCTTCTGATTAGAAGGCCCTATTATCAATGATTTTTATCCTCGTGACGACACTATCTAAAAGCATTGATAAAGATTTCACGAATTCAGTCGTTATTCACATGGAAAGCACTAACGCATTTATGCCAGTCAGTTTACGGATGAGTGATACAGAAAAAAGCCATGCGGCGAGACTCAGCAAAGGCGAAACAATCACCATAACGTGCAAGAGAATGGCTTTTGTCATTGGTTCGCCTTCCGGTAGTAATTGCATTTTTAATTAAAAGCCAGAGGCGTAGCGGTTATCGTCCCCATACAGAATGCTGTTACTGCCATGCATATCAAAGGGGGCCGGGCGATGATGGAGAAGCGCTGTTGCATTAATCTGTTTTTTACAGCAAGATTGCCACAAGGTATAGGCTATGCAGCCTTTAGATGCAATCGTCCAGTGAATCAGGCGATGTGAAGCAAAGAGGATTTATGAGAATAGGTATTGCGTTTCCTATCGTGGTTTTCATCGTCGCAGTGGCGTTTTTGACATGGTTTATTGTTGGTGGTTATGCATCACCCGGTGCGTAGTTTTTTTTAAAGTATCGGTGTTGCCGACGTTCTAAGCACTGCCACCCCGCGATCTATCTTAGTATTACTTTGGTTACCTTCTATTTGAAGGTTAACCTGTCCTCTAAAGGTTTTATCCTGTCTTATCCTTGTGCATAAAAAAAACGGGAACCAATTGGCTCCCGTTCTTCGTAAACCCAAAAACTGGATTACATGTTCGCGATGATCGCGTCGCCAAACTCGCTACATTTCAGCAGCTTAGCGCCTTCCATCAGACGCTCGAAATCGTAGGTCACGGTTTTGGCAGCGATTGCGCCTTCCATGCCTTTCACGATCAGGTCTGCGGCTTCGAACCACTGCATATGGCGCAGCATTACATAGTTAGTATTAAAGCAATCCACTGATTTTATTGAATAATAAAAGTCATTACCGCCTACTAAACAACCAGTAAGTCATAACAACTAACTTATTGATTATAAAAACGATACTTTCAGTTTTGGGGAATGCCTTTGCATTCCAAAAAGGGATTTTAAATCAGACGTATTAACTCAATAATTCAGCGAGTTGCATGGAATTTTCGCCAATGACAGAACAATTCACACCTTTCGAAATCAGTAAGTTATGCATATGGCAAACTTGCAATGGCGAATTTTTCCTGCCAAAAGTCCGCTATGAGCGAAGAATGGACGTTATTCTAATGATCAAAAGGCATGAGGCTGAGTACTCGATGTAAAGGATGGCCATGAACACATTAGCGATTCAGGTTGTTATTAATTCTGAGCATAAGTCTATAAATGCACGAAGCTTGGGTTGATTCCTCGCAGACCTGGGAAAATAGAGGAATAATCCATCGTTACCCGGAGAATGAGTCAGCAAGGCCGCTTCCAGAGAACCATTAGCCAGTTCACGAGAAGTGTGAAAGGTGGAGGAATAAATCAATCCTGCGCCCCTGACAGCGAGGCTACGCATCAATTCCCCGTCATTCACGGTAATCAGTCCTCGAGGCTCAAATCTCTTATTTTCATTATCTTCTACAAACTCCCAGCGATAAACATCCCCCCTTTCGGGGCGACGAAAGCGAATGCATTCATGCTGTTCGAGGTCTTGCGTACTTTGCGGCTTTCCATATTTTTGGAAATATTCGGGAGAACCGAAGACCGCCCACCTGAATGGAGGTGAGAGTCTGATGGCAATCATGTCCTGCTCAATATATGAGCCGATCATGATTCCTGCATCATAACCCTCTGAAACGAAATTCTCATGTCGGTTACTCACCGTAATATCAACATGTATATTCGGCCATGTCTCTCTGAATGCAGGTAAAAGAGGTTCAAGAACATGAGGGAGCGCAAGGCGTTCTACAATCAATTTCAGCGTTCCTGTTGGCATCTTTGCTGATTGTGCAGCGTCTTCAAAACTCATTGCAATCATCTGAGCGGCAGGGGTGATTTGTTGAAGAAGACGCTCGCCAGTTTCTGTCAGTGACATCCTGCGCGTCGTCCGATGGAAAAGCGGTGCACCGAGGCGATGCTCAAGCCGTTGTAAAGCCAGACTTACGGCGCCCGGCGTTTTGCCAATATCAAGAGCTGCCTTTCGAACGCTCAAGCGTTTTGCAATGGCCAGGAACTCATTTAAACCGTCAAAGATGTCGGACTGAACCGCCCCGGGAATCCTGGAGACTAAACTCTTTGAGAGAGAGGTAAACAGGATGACTAAAAACACACGTTTT
>NZ_CBFFRL010000369.1:0-2294 GCF_965644215.1 Phytobacter sp. V69 | reverse complement strand
GCCTCATTTCTCGCTGCCGTCCAGATCAGATGCATCGCTCTCTGGGCTAAAATCTTGTGACGACACTATCTAGCGATATACCCAGAGTTTTTTTAAGCTAAAGGGTACACAGGGGCGGATTTCCGTTACAATCTGCGCCAGCAATTTTCCCACGCTCAGGAGATATCATGAAAGTAGCAAAAGACCTGGTGGTCAGCCTGGCCTATCAGGTACGTACAGAAGACGGTGTGTTGGTTGATGAGTCTCCGGTGAGTGCGCCGCTGGACTACCTGCATGGTCACGGTTCCCTGATTTCCGGCCTGGAAAACGCGCTGGACGGTCATGAAGTTGGCGACAAATTTGATGTTGCTGTAGGCGCGAACGACGCTTACGGTCAATACGACGAAAACCTGGTACAGCGCGTGCCTAAAGACGTCTTCATGGGCGTTGACGAGCTGCAGGTTGGCATGCGTTTCCTGGCTGAAACTGACCAGGGTCCGGTACCGGTAGAAATTACCGAAGTGGAAGACGACCACGTTGTGGTTGACGGTAACCACATGCTGGCTGGCCAGAACCTGAAATTCAACGTTGAAGTTGTTGCGATCCGCGAAGCAACCGAAGAAGAGCTGGCTCATGGCCACGTTCACGGTGCGCACGGCCATGACCACGATCACGACCATGGTCACGACGGTTGCTGCGGCGGCCACGGCCACGATCATGACCACGGTCATGAACACGGCAAAGGTGGTTGCGGTGGTAACGGCGGCTGCGGTTGCCACTAATCACCGGTCTTTAAGACTGTTGATAATAAAAAAGCGGGTTATCCCGCTTTTTTTACGTCTCAATAATGGGGAGGCGGTGTTTCTTCTGACTGCGACGCGAGATGAGAAGGCTGGCTGGCTTTCAATTTCTCCGTGACCAGACGCATGAGATCGCGCAATTTCGCCATTTCGAGTTCGTGGGCGATAACCGTCTGATTAAGTTCTTCAATGGTCATTTCCTGAAAAGCCAGGCGGCTTTCCAGTTCGGCCAGACGCGCTTCCAGTGTTAAATCTTGCATACTTCACCTCTTTCAATTCCTGGCGCGATTATCGCTGGACCGGCGGATTTTACTGAACTTTCCCTTCTCATGCAGCATTAAGCGGGTTGGGCGAAACTAATTTAAACAAAAATAGTCTGAAAACTGTCGATTTCGGGGGGAGTCCTTATGTTGATTTCTCCCACAACGTTTTATAGTACGTTCCTCATTTACGTTTAAACCCTGGGGTGAGAGGCCCCGGCCCTGGAGATATGGATGAAATCACTGTTTAAAGTCACGCTGCTGGCGACCACGATGGCCGTTGCACTGAATGCACCGCTCACCTTCGCTGCTGAAACCGCAACGAAAGATGCAGCTGCAGCAACTGACAGCAAAGCGGCATTTAAAAATGACGACCAGAAATCCGCCTATGCGCTGGGTGCGTCACTGGGCCGCTATATGGAAAACTCCCTGAAAGAGCAAGAAAAACTGGGCATCAAACTGGACAAAGACCAGCTGATCGCCGGTGTCCAGGACGCGTTTGCTGATAAGAGCAAATTGACTGACCAGGAAATCGAACAGACTCTGCAGGCGTTTGAAACCCGCGTGAAGACTTCCGCGCAGGAAAAAATGGAAAAAGATGCACTGGAAAACGAAACCAAGGGCAAAGCTTTCCGTGACGCATTCGCTAAAGAGAAAGGCGTTAAAACCTCTTCTACTGGCTTGGTCTACCAGGTAGAGAAAGAAGGTACGGGTGATGCGCCGAAAGACAGCGACACTGTGGTTGTTAACTACAAAGGTACGCTGATCGACGGTAAAGAGTTCGATAACTCCTATACCCGTGGTGAGCCGCTCTCCTTCCGTCTTGATGGTGTTATACCGGGCTGGACCGAAGGCCTGAAAAACATCAAGAAAGGCGGCAAAATCAAACTCGTGATTCCGCCAGAGCTGGCTTACGGTAAAAACGGTGTTCCGGGTATCCCGGCTAACTCTACGCTGGTCTTTAACGTAGAACTGCTGGATATCAAACCGGCACCGAAAGCAGACGCATCTGCAGCACCGGATGCCGCAGCACCAGAAGCGGCTGCAGGCGACAAAGCCGCCGACACGACCAAAAAATAATGATGTACAAGCCGCCGCCTTATGGGCGGCGGTTTTTTGTGCACAGAAAACCCCCAGCTAGGCTGGGGGTTCCGGAAAGCTTTCAGCTTTAAGTCAGTTTGAACCGCCCCGGGAATCCTGGAGACTAAACTCTTTGAGAGAGAGGTAAACAGGATGACTAAAAACACACGTTTTT
>NZ_CBFFRL010000368.1:0-2305 GCF_965644215.1 Phytobacter sp. V69 | reverse complement strand
TACGGCCTCATTTCTCGCTGCCGTCCAGATCAGATGCATCGCTCTCTGGGCTAAAATCTTGTGACGATACTATCTAAGGAAGGTGGGGGAAGCGGTTAATGGGTATATCAGTATCCGTTACGATAAACTATCCACGCTGACGGCAGCGGCTGGAACAGGCACCGATCCGGGGCCTCGAACCTGTTCGGGGTCTGTCTGTACCATTACCTACCAGACATTGATCAATGAAGGATTATTGCCTTCCTCTTTTACTGGCGTGAATATCAACAAATCCGCCTATACCATTTTACTGAAAAGGAACGGAACGGCTCCCAACTATGTTATCAATGGATTAATCACGACGAACACCGCATGGACAGAAGGTAACAGAGTTCGTTACGATCTGCTTGGAAAGGCCATGCAGACAGCAGGTATTGACAGTGGCATGAGCAAACTTACTAACCAGATCTCAGGATATAGCGGTTTGTGGTCTGAAACGACATCGGGATTTTCCAGCATCAATAAAGTGGGTCTGCTTGGCTATCGTGTGGGTTATGATTCTTCTATGTACTCGGTTTACCTGCGTCGTGACGGTACTCTGCCAATGACAGGCGATCTGAACATGGGCGGAAATGATGTCAACAATGTCAAAGATATTACCGCGTCGGGGGATATCAGTGCTGTATCATTCAATGGTTCGTATGGACGCTTTGCAAAGAACGTGAAAGTTTCCGAAGATTTATACGTTGCGGGTTTTTCGTCTTTTGCGAAAAACGTCAACATGAGCAGTTATCTCACGGTTAAAAGCGGGATCAGCTCTGAAAGTTATGTTTCAGCCAAAACAAATAGCAGCCGCCTTCAAATTGGTGGGGGAGGTTCCAGTAATCAGAATGCAGTGCTGTTGAATGTCTCCGGTGGTTCGGGGGATGGATATCTCTCTCTTACAGGTAATAATAATTCTTCTGTAAAGCTTGATATATGGGGAAGTCAAAAGATACGTGGCGATCTTATTTTGTCAGCGTCAAATGATGGAAAAACCACGGGTGCTGTCTCTGCGTCAGGTAATATCACCGCTTCGGGAACGGTTTCAGGTCTGTATTTGCAGCCCACGTCTACTGTTGTAGCAGGTACGGTTTGCAATTCAGATGGCCTGATAAGTAAAGATACTTCTGGCAGAACATTGTCCTGTGTGAGCGGCAGGTGGCAGTCCGGAGCGGGGATAACAGAATATACTACCAGTATCTCTTACGTGTCAGGATATGGAAATAATTACTGTCCTTCTGACACGGCAATTTTCGCCTATTATGGAACGGTCGGATATAAATCGGGTTGTAGGGCAGACAGGAGATATTATAGTGGGTGGGTAACGCCACACCAGCTATCGCTCACTGACAGTGATAGCTGGGGAAATAATGGTGGATGCGATTTTCAGGTATATACGGTAAGTAATGTTTCAAAGGTGAAGTGTGGTTGATTACTATCAGTAGTTAATATTAGCCATATAAATATTTATATTTACATAGTGGTTTATATGGCTTGCTTCAAGTTAATTTAGCTTCTCAGGCATAACAGATGAGTGATGAGATGATATTTTCCATTCTTTACCTGTATAATCATAGGTAAATGTGTATCGGGCGGAAACTTTTGTATTGTCACCAAAAGTAAACGTGTAGGTTCCTACGTCAATTGCTTCGTTACAGCCAATTCGTATATTTCTACTGTCAATTTTGCCAACTGGTTTTTTAGCAAGAAAATGTTCAAAGTAATCAATCCTTTCAGCCTGCGTAAGCCGTATTTTATTTGATATAGTGGGAACAAGTACCGCATCACTCAGATAATTATCTGTAACTTTTTTGGGATCGCCAGTTCGCAACGAAGCGTTCCATTTGTTGAATAATTCTTCAATATCGGATGGTCTTACATTAACACAATTCTCAACTGTTGAAGCATTAACTGCACCAGAAATAATTAGTATGGAGCTTAAAACTACAATTTTGTATCTCATTGAAACCTCGTAGGCACATTCAAAAATGTGTTGTTTGCTATTATTGTTGACGCTTACTTGTTTGTAAATTTTGTTATCTTATAGTAATGTGAATTTTTTAGTAAAGCATACATTTATAATTTCTTATCACTATAAGAGCAAGGTAAAAAATCCTAAATTGACTCATGTAGTATGGTTCTTGTTCTGATAAAGAACCAGAAAATGAGACAACTACGCATTGACCAGTTTGATATGGTTGTTACTTGTTGGCGGATTCAACTCCGAAGTGCAACGCTAAGCCGCCAATCTTAGCTCTGCAAACACCACAGACGGTTGCCTGAA
>NZ_CBFFRL010000367.1:0-2313 GCF_965644215.1 Phytobacter sp. V69 | reverse complement strand
TATCGGTAGTTAACCCTTCCTCCTACACTCTCCACAATCATGTCCGAGCGTTGCACTTATTATCTGAATTCGCGGTTGGCATTCTTTATTCCTCTGAATAATGTAATCATATGTTGCTCTTATGTAGTCGTTATCATTTTCAATAATTAATACTTCAATAAGCTCATCAGATTTATTTTCTGTAATGTATCTATTAGCTACAAAATAACACAAATCACGTTCATCACTATTGATTTCATTGAATGGTATATCTTTGTTTTGTTCTATGTAATAAAAAAATCTTGCCAGTATTTCGAGCTTATATTCTATAGTCATATTATTCATTAAGTTTTCTACATTCATCCTCTATTCTCCCTTTTAAATTTTAACAGCTCTTTTTTATCTATCATTTTTCTAACATCTGATATTGCTTGTTTTGCTTCGCTTGAAGAGTCTTTTTTTCCCATACAACTTCTAATCATAAAACCACCTAACATAATGCAAAGTATTACCATTGCTACAGACACAAACATCATAATATTTCACCTCCGTCTTTATTGAACAAATCAGAATAAATAAAATTAAGTTCAGCATATTGTTCATCAGTATCGTTATTACATATAAAATCATATATCCTCTTGACTATTCCTTGCTCTACAAAATAATCAGTATATACATCAAAAAGACTATCTATATTAACATCTAACTCTACGTTTGCTTGTATGTAAAAAAAGCATCTTTGATATAAAATACTAGTTAATGCACCAATGGCTTTTTGATTATCATTATTGTAAATATATCTTAAATCAAAATACATCTTTAATGCTTTTTTATATTGTGCATCACTTAAATTAAAAGCATCACTTTCTAATAAGTAATCTTTATCTGTATATACAGCCAACCTACTTTCAAAATCTTCATGCATATTAAATGCTCCTATATAGTTATAATATCCAATGTAAAACTACCGGGTTTTACCGCCTCCCCTTTGATAAGGGGAATAGGCGGAAGGATAGATCTTTTTCAACCCTACGAGCAAAGCGAGATAGGGCAATCCGAAGGATTGGGTAAATAGCGGATACGCTATTACACCTTGCCTCAGTTTCCGAAAAACACAAATAAAGCTGAACTCAATCTATATTTAGATAAATAACCGATCTAACATACTTGTCAATAGCGGCTACATAAATAAATACTCCACACAGAAAATAAAATGCAAATAAAATATTCTGGTAGCTGTGCGTAAAAAATTGGAGCGGAGGTCAAATCGTCAAGAAATAAATCGCGGGGTCCCGCTGAAGGTTTCTACATCAGTGGGTTCCGATTTATTTCTTGATGACGCAATGGAGAGATAAACTTTAGATAGGTGATGGTTCGCACTGTGAGCCATCACCTTATAAGACAGCTTTACATTCTTCGTCTAAAAGAAATTCTGTCAGAAAAAGACATTTTACTGACAATAAAAGCTAAAATGCCAACTATCGGTAGACTTATAGTCCCTGCCGCTATTCCAGCAATCATAGTGATCAAAATGGACATTATAAAAGTGCCAAATATAACTAAAAATACACACCAACCCGGAGGAGCACCGTATAATATACTTGCTTGACATCCAGTGCATACGTGAACCCCTTTCTGACTTTCTTTTAAACAGTAGGGGCATTGAATAGTATTGTTTTCCATTTCCTAATCCTCTAATCTTTCTTAAAAACCGCACCTTGGTAAACCACACCGTCTTTGACTTTTTCTATTTTAAAAGTCCAAGAACCGAGATCTTTATTTTGAGTTCTTGCGATATAAATAGGTTTTTGGCTTTCATCCCAGCTTTTAACAGTAAAAACGCCGCTCCTGAACTTGATGACGTCTTTCTGAATATCAAGCCTGACACCGTATTGTTGATTAACGTAGTTGCCATAGATGCCATCATCACCACAACCCGACAGCAGGACGGCAAGACCTGCCGCTAACATAAATTTGCACATAACTTTTCCTTCACCAATAGCACAGACCTACGATTGATCTGTAAACGCCTTAGAATTCAATTATTTTTATGTCTAGTCATATCGTTTGTACCGATCGAAAAAATGAAAGCCGATAGTTATTGCCTATCAGGAGGCAAAAATCGATCGTTTAAAACAATTAATAACGATCGATTTAGCGCCTTCCGATTGATAAAAACTATCGATATTGACATATCGATCTTTTATACCGATCAATTTCTGTTTAGGATTTGGATCTTGAAGGGATAACGACGTGAAAAGGGCGGATTCAACTCCGAAGTGCAACGCTAAGCCGCCAATCTTAGCTCTGCAAACACCACAGACGGTTGCCTGA
>NZ_CBFFRL010000366.1:0-2321 GCF_965644215.1 Phytobacter sp. V69 | reverse complement strand
ACGAAAATCCAGAAGAACTGGTCCAAAGCAGCCGTTTCGGTATACATGGCTGCGCTCAGGTGATAATCGCGGTCGATGATTTCCCGGTGCAGTTTGGTGCGCAGTGCAGACTGTTTGACGTTCCACATACTGATGGTTTTCAGGTCCACGCCAATGCGGATGCCGTTCATGTCAATTTCCAGGTCAGGGCGAACGCGAATTTCCAGCCCGGTCTCGTCGTCGAAACCGAAATAACTCACTTCAACCGCGCGGCTTGGATGTGTCAGGAACTTGCCGGCGGTCGGGTGCGCCAGCAGTGCAGACTGAATTGCCGTTGCGGTCGCCAGTTGAGCACGGGTGACCAGGATTTTGTCATCCGGGTTTTCGCGCCAGGCATCCAGCAGTTCGTCAGCGAATATCGCTGTCGGGTTTACCGATTTAACTGATTGAATCAGGTCTGCTTTGGTGCCGGATACTTTCAACGGCGCAGGCTTCTGTGCTTCCAGCACTACCAGGTCAGGGTTGATGATTGCCAGTTGCTCGAGCAGTGCATCGCGGCTGCCGCTGGTTTTCACCGGGGCGGGCAGAGTGGCGTTGTATTCCTTGATGCAGGCTTTCATTGCCGCAACTGTCTGTTTCTGGTCTGCCTCAATGCGCTGGAACTCCGCTGGCAGGGACATGTAGCTTTGCCCGGTTTCGTCGGCTGATGCGCCCATTGGAACCGGGGCGGGCAGGGTGGCGTTGTGGGCTTCCAGCAGCGCTTTGATATCGTCACCGCTTAACTGCGGAGCCAGAGTCGCATTATGTGCATCAATGAACTCACGGAGCGTCGACGTGGTGGTGAATGCGCCTTCCGGGATAATCGGTTCAACGCTGAATTCTGCTTCCGGATTTTCAGGCTGGAGCGCCAGCGCGTGCACCAGGTTCCCCATATCCAGCACTTTGGACTGCTCGCGGGCGATCGTCTTCTCCACGTGGCGTGCGTTGAAATACATCAGCGAAACACGGGCGTCTTTCACCTGCGTGCTGCTGATGCCGTTTGCGGCGTGGTAGACGTTGTTCGGCAGACCTTCGTAGCGGCCCGGTTCGAAGTAGGCCGGGTATTCCGGTACCGGCGTTGCGTCTGTTGCATCCTGTTGCACGATGTCTTGCAACGGTGCAGTGCTTTCCTGCTCGGAAAATGCCTCAGCCAGTTCCGGCGCAGCGGCTGCCAGAATCTCAGCGTTCGTCAGGGTAGCTGCTGGCGCACAAGTGTCATCAGCGCCCTGGCTTGCTGGTACCGCGCCACTAACTTCGCTTTCGACCGTGACAGTCGCTTCCATCTGCACATGGTCGGCAGCCTCTTTGGTTGTGCTGGTGGATGAACCCTGGCCCATCAGGTCATCGATGGAGAAAATGCCGTTGCCGAGGTTGGCAACATCAGATTTTGTTGCGGTGGACGCCTCGGCCTTATTCGTGGCTTGCACTGCCAGTTTTCCCACAACAGCAAATTCAGTTGAGAGCTTATCCAGGCTCTCAACCGACTCAGTACCCTGAATGACTCCGGCAACCACTGCGGCGCTGTCAAACTGGCGAGCTGCGGCGAGAGTTTCGGCGGTTGGCTTGGCGTGATCGGTTTCGGTAAGGTTGGCATTTATGTAACCGCTCAGACGACCTGAGGATTTGTAATACTCGGGATGAGCGCTTCTGATAACTGCAAAAATGGCTGCGCGGGAATAATCGAGAATGCCGGGCGTTTTGCGCAGCACCGCCGACCATTCTTTCCATGGGCTTTCTTTGCCAGAGATAATTTCTTTTGCTCTGCGATGGATGCCGCCAGGGATGTTGTAGATATCAAAATCCATTGGCAGCGTTGCTGCAGCGATTTCAACATCGAGCGTGTCAAGCGTGTGAATGTAATCAGGGTTGCGATCGGTCGGCATGTTACCGCCAGCGGTTGTGCCAGCATCAGTGCGCTGTACAGTGGTCACCCGTTTGCCAGCGGCCCACTCTTTAACGAGCAGTCCGCGATCGATATGAGGGGTTTCAACCCAGGCTTGAGCGAACGTGATCACCGCGTTCAGTTCGTGGCGTTTATCCTGCGCAAATACCGTTTTAATGGCCTGGGTGTACTTCCAGACGTCATGAGTGGAGAGACTTTTGAACCCGGTCGCCTTATCTGCCGCCCACAGCATGTTCTGGACGTAGCTGTTATCCGTGTCCATTTCTAGATCAGCGATACGTTTACGCTGTTCCATCGTTGCGTGGTGAGTGGACTCTTTGCTGATGAACTGGGACAGGATCAGCGAACGCTGCGACATCTGAGCGACCGGCCACAGCATGGCTTCTTCAACTTTCGGGGA
>NZ_CBFFRL010000365.1:0-2341 GCF_965644215.1 Phytobacter sp. V69 | reverse complement strand
CATAAATTAACCTGCTTTTGATGTTGGATTGAACATATCAAAATCAGGCAATTACACAATTTTATGTACAGGCTCGAGCCTTATAGGCGCATCAGAAAAACCTCCGGCTATGCCGGAGGATATTTATTACGTCACTTACACCAATAACTGGTTGATTCTTTCTATTTCCTCTCGCCACTGCGCCTGTAGCAACGGTTTTTGATGCGCCGGTTTACGTGCCAGATCCTGCTCAAGACGACTTTCCAGGGCAATCAACTGCTCCAGTAACGCATCGGTTTCATCAACCCGCACCGTTGATGTCACTTTTGTCGTAGCCAGCGTCTCATCCATCTGTTGTCCCTGACGCAGGCGATCGTAAACTGCCTCAACGTCGTGCCACTCGCTAAACTGGCCCTGTTCAACCAGCCAGAAGCGGTTGCAGCTCTGGCCAATGAGCTCACGGTCATGACTGACGAGCAGCACGCCGCCCGAGAACTGTTGCAGCGTTTGTATCAGCGCCTCTTTACCGCTCATATCCAGATGGTTGGTCGGCTCATCGAGCATCAACAGGTTATAGCGCGCCAGCGACAGGCCAACAAACAGCAGTCGCGAGCGCTCGCCGCCGCTAAGCGTTGCCACTTTTTGCCCGTGGCGAATCCAAGCAAAACCGGCGCTGATAAGCGTCATCTTGCGCAGTTCCGCCGACGGTGTAAACGGCTCCAGTGCTTCCAGAAGCGTAGCGTCGTCCGGCAGTTGCTCCAGCGTCTGGTCGTAATAGCCGGCGTGCAGACGCGGATGGATAGACATCCCCAGAGCAGCAGAATCACTGGCTAACTGACGCCAGATAAGCCGCAGCAGGGAGGATTTCCCGCAGCCGTTTTGCCCGATAATGGCGACCCGATCGCCGGTTTTCACCCGCGCCAGCGGCACGGAAAACAGCGGGGGTAATCCCGGTGCGGCGCTGACAGGCAGGTTTTCCATCTCCAGCAGCCGGTCAGCAATCAGCGGTTCGCCCTGCAGCACCAAACACCATGGTCTTCCTGCCGTCAGCTGCGTCTGGCTTTCTTTCAGGCGTTCCACCTGCTTTTCCATTTGCTTGGCTTTGCGCGACAGATCTTCGTTGTCGTAGACACGTCCCCAGGTAGCCAGCCGTTTGGCACTGCTGGTTACCCGGTCGATCTCCTTTTGCTCCGCTTTGTGGCGCAATGCATCGCTGGCATCCCGCTCTTCCAGCGCCTGACGCGCGGCAGAGCAGGGAAGTGCGAAGTAATGCAGCCGATTATCGCGGAGGATCCAGGTACCATTGGTCACCGCATCAAGGAGCGCCCGATCGTGAGACACCAGCACAAAGCTGCCGGACCAGCGCTGCAGGAATTGCTCCAGCCAGAGCATGGTAGGCAGATCAAGGTGGTTACTGGGTTCATCCAGTAGTAGCAAGTCAGGATCGGATATCAGCGCACGGGCCAGCAACAGACGGGTATGTTGCCCACCGCTGAGGGTTGCCGCTGGTAAGGTGATTTCACGTTCACCGAGTCCCATCCCGGCCAGCAGGGCTTCTGCGCGCCAGCGCTGCGTGTCACGCTCACCCGGTGCGATCCGGGCAAGTACGGCATCAAGCAGGGAGAGATCCCGTAGCGAGTCGGGGAGATGTTGCTCAACCCGCGCCATCAGGCAGTGATTCGCCACGGAAACGCTGCCCGAAGAGGGCAAAACGGTGCCATCAAGGACTTTCAACAGCGTACTTTTGCCGCAGCCATTGTCGCCAATAAGGCCCAGACGGTCGCCTTGTTTCAGGGTAAAGGAGATATCAGAAAATAACGGCCCGAATGCCGTTTCAACACGTAATGATTGCGCAGACAGTAATGTGCTCATTGCTTACTCAAGAGTTACAGGCATAAAAATGCCTCGTCAAACATCGCTGACGATAACCCGGTAAGCCCGAGGGAAGGGATTCAGTTAGCTTCGCTCAAGCCGAAGTTATCGCAGCACGATACCGATAACGCTTGAGCTGGTGCGATCACCAAAAGTACGTGAAACGAGAAAACGTTCACAGTACGACATAATTATCCTCCTTTTATTTTATCCAGTTAATAGGTAGCAGCAGTTTAGCGGGCTTTTATCCAATATGCCAGCGCCGATACCACTATCAGATGTATGGTTATTTACACTATTTTTATACCAGCGCTGTTCCTTTTTACGGGCTCTTTATATTGCTTATTTTATGCTGGTTTCATCGCCGCAAGGCCTGAATGAAAGAAACCCATGAACTCACTGATGAACTTTACCTCGCGAATTCAGATAATAAGTGCAACGCTCGGACATGATTGTGGAGAGTGTAGGAGGAAGGGTTAACTACCGATAA
>NZ_CBFFRL010000364.1:0-2383 GCF_965644215.1 Phytobacter sp. V69 | reverse complement strand
TCAGGCAACCGTCTGTGGTGTTTGCAGAGCTAAGATTGGCGGCTTAGCGTTGCACTTCGGAGTTGAATCCGCCAAGTTTTAGTTAAGTGGCGTTAAATTAAGTCCGAAATTGGCGTCAATATGGAATGAAAAAGTGCATCTAATATCCCCCTTAATTGCCATCAGGTAAATGAATATCAGGCATTGTGGCAGGCTGTCGTGCCCGCTATAGTAGGCCTCTCAGATGTAGCGGGAGGACCGAACCATGAACCCTGACGACAAATCACTGTTTCTTGACGCCATGGAGGATGTCCAGCCACTTAAGCGCTGCGCCGATGTCCACTGGCATCCGGCCCGTAACGCGCGCGCACCACAGCATATCGACACATTGCAGCTCGATAACTTCCTCACTACCGGGTTCCTCGACATCGTGCCCCTGGATACACCGCTAAAATTCCGCCGCGAAGGGCTGCAAACCGGGGTCATTGACAAGCTTCGCACCGGCAAATACCCGCAGCAGGCCAGTCTCAGTCTGTTGCGCCAGCCGGTGGAACAGTGCCGACAGCTGCTGTTCAGCTTTATGCATCAGGCCCGGCAGGATAGTTTGCGTAATTTGCTGATTATCCATGGGAAAGGGCGCGAAGATAATTCGCATGCCAATATTATTCGCAGCTATCTTGTCCGCTGGTTGACCGAGTTCGACGACGTGCAGGCTTTTTGTGCCGCGCTACCGCACCATGGTGGCAACGGCGCATGCTATGTGTCGCTGCGAAAATCAGCCGAGGCGAAGCAGGAAAACTGGGAGCGCCACGCCAAGCGTAGCCGCTAAGTGGTGGCTACTGTACCTGCGGCACATCCTCAATCCGGGTGGTCCAGGCCGGGGAGAGCAGGTAGCGTTTCATTGTCCAGGCCGGGATGACACCCTGGCCGGCAAACCACATTTTATTGCCTTTCTCGTTCATACGATCCATTACATGCATCAATGCCTGACTATTTTGCCGGGGAGCATATTTATCGAACAAATTAAGTTGCGCCACGCCTTGACTAAAAAAGTCTCCTAGTATAACGCCCGCTTTTTGATATCGCGGACCTTGCTTCCAGATAATATCCAGGCTACGCGTTGCGGCGGCAATAATATCCCGGGTATCCTGCGTAGGGGTAAGTAGCGTAATTCCCGCACTTTTGCTGTAATAAGGTTCATGCGGATCGTGCGGACTACTTTTAATAAAAGCACCGATATAGCGACAATATTGATGCTGGGCACGCAACTTTTCTGCGGCTCTGGCCGCCCAGGTACTGATCCCTTCACGTACAGAAACGTAATCGCTAATTCGCTGGCCGAAAGAGCGCGAACTGATAATTTCATGCTTTGCCGGGGCGAATTCCTGAAAGCCCAGGCAGGGTTCGCCACGTAACTCACGAACCGTGCGCTCCAGTACCACGCTGAAGTTTTTGCGGATAAACCACAGGTCGCATTTCGCCAGATCCAGCACGGTGGTGATATTCATGGTATTGAGCTTTTTCGTCAGCCGGCGACCAATGCCCCAGACCTCTTCCACCGGTATGGAGGCCATCAGCTGTTGCTGCCTGGCAGGGGTCGAGATATCCACCACGCCGCCGCTCTGCGCCTGCCACCTTTTAGCCGCATAATTTGCCAGCTTAGCCAGCGTTTTCGTCGGTGCGATACCCACGCCAACGGTCAGCATGGTGCGTTGATAAACGGTATCGCGAATATATTTGCCGAAGCGTTTGAGATGGGGAATACCGGTAATATCCACAAATGCTTCATCAATACTGTAGATATCCACCTGCGGGCAAATCTCTTCCAGCGTACTCATCACCCGATGGCTCATATCGCCATACAACGCGTAGTTGCTGCTGAACACCGCCACGCTATGGCGCTGCAGCAGATCTTTTTGTTTGAAGTACGGTTCCGCCATGCCAATTCCCAGCGCTTTGGCTTCGGCAGAGCGGGACACAATGCAGCCATCGTTATTAGAGAGCACCACCACGGGCTTGCCGGTCAGGTCTGGCCGCCAGACGGTTTCGCAACTGGTGTAGAACGAATTGACGTCAACAAGGGCGTACATAGGACACCGGCCTTTTTTATTAATACTGTATTTATATACAGTATTGTCGGGAAGGGAAATAGTCAAGCGGTTTGTCCCTTCAGAATGCAAGGCTATGCAGATAAGAAGATTTTTGCTCCTGATATCAAAACCTAAGGAAAATGGGCGGAATAAAATGGGGGAAAGGGGAGCAGGCTGGAGCCTCTCAGACCCACGTCGCCCGATATTTAACAAATTTGATCGATAAAAGTTACCGTAAAGTTAAGGAAGGTGCGATTTAATCGGTGGGGTTCAGTGGAGTCCTTAGCTGTATTAGCCTTACCTTAGCTGAGCTG
>NZ_CBFFRL010000363.1:0-2402 GCF_965644215.1 Phytobacter sp. V69 | reverse complement strand
CGTTCCATGGCAGCAGTTCGGCCACTTTGTTGCTGGGCCACTCCGGCAGTACGCTCAGGATATGGCGAAGGTAAGCCTCCGGATCGATTCCATTCAGTCTGCACGTTCCGATCAGACCATACAGCAGGGCTCCACGCTCGCCACCATGATCGCTGCCGAAGAAGATGTAGTTTTTCTTGCCCAGACAGACCGCTCGTAGCGCACGCTCAGCAGCGTTATTATCCGGCTCTGCCAGACCGTCATCACAGTAGTAACACAGGGCATCCCACTGGTTCAGGGCATAAGCGAACGCTTCGCCCAGCCGGGATTTTTTTGACAGTGTCGTGCTTTTTTCCACCAACCACGCATGCAGAGAAGCCAGTAGCGGTTTGCTACGGGATTGCCTGGCTGCCAGACGCTCTGCTGTCGTGAGGCCGCGTATTTCCTTTTCTATCGCGTACAACTCACCGATCCGTTTCAGGGCCTCTTCTGCCGTCGCTGTTTGAGTGCTTACATAGACGTCATGGATTTTTCTGCGCGCATGGGCCCAGCATGCAGCTTCTGTCAGCGGCCCTCCTTCACGTTCCGGACTGAACAACCGATCATAACCTGCGAAGGCATCCGCCTGCAGCACACCATGATAGTGACGAAGATGCTGCTGAGGATGCTTCCCCTGCCTGTCCGGCGAGAAGGCGAACCACGCCGCTGGCGGATCTGACGCTCCAGCGCTCCGGTCATCGCGAACATACGTCCAGATACGCCCGGTTTTCGTCTTCGTTCTGCCCGGTGCCAGCACCGGCACCGGGGTATCGTCCGTATGCAGTTTGCGGCAGTCCATCACGTAGTGGTAAAGAGCTTCATCCAGCGGAGCCATTAACCGGCAGCACGCATCCACCCAGTTGGAGAGCAGCGCCCGGCTCAGATCCACACCCTGACGGGCAAAGATTTCAGTCTGGCGATACAGTGGCGTATGTTCACAGTACTTGCTCGTTAACACGCGGGCCAGCAGACCCGGTCCGGCGATACCCCGGTCGATAGGACGTGATGGCGCAGGGGCTTCAACGATACAGTCGCATCTGACGCAGGCTTTTTTCACTCTGACCGTGCGGATCACTTTCAGGGCGCTGGAGACCAGCTCCAGTTGCTCCGCGCTGACTTCGCTGAGGTACTCCATACCGTTGCCGCATTCCGGGCAGCAGGTTTCCGCTGGCTCCAGCCGGTGTATTTCACGGGGAAGGTGTTCCGGTAACGGGCGACGATGACGGGACTGGCGCAACTGGCGAGGTACCAGTGGATCGTCTTCCCGTCCGTTGTAGCGATCGCTTTGCTGCTCCTGCTGTTTCAGCAGGGCTTCGGCTTCTTCAACCTGTTGGCGAAGTTTTTCTGAGCGGGTACCGAACAGCATTCGCCGCAGTTTTTCTATCTGTGCCCGCAGATGCTCTATTTCACGCTCTTCGTTCTCTATTTTCTCTTCAGCGCGGGCCAGCGCCGAACGCAGGAACGACTCAGTCTCTGCTACGAGGCTGAGTTGATTGTCTTTCTGGCGGAGCGCGTCTTCCAGCGCGGCGATACGGGTGAGATAGTCCTGACTCATGACCCCATTTATAATGCGGTCATGTGCTTTTTACAACATTGTCAGAGAGTTAAGGCGAGCTGTTTTTGGCTGACGCCAGTCCAGCTTATCGAGGAGCATGGCGAGCTGTGAGCGGGTAATGGCGATTTTGCCGTCGCGTACAGAAGGCCAGATGAACTGGCCTTCTTCCAGTCGTTTGGTAAACAGGCACAGTCCATCAGCATCGGCCCAGAGGATTTTTACGGTATCTCCCTTGCGGCCACGGAAGATGAACAGATGGCCGGAGAAAGGATCCTCATCGAGGGCGTGCTGTACCAGCTCGCCCAGACCATTGAAAGACTTACGCATATCGGTGACCCCGGCAACCAGCCAGATACGGGTGCCTGACGGTAGGGATATCATTGACTTCTCCCGGTCAGCTCGCGAAGCAGTACAGCCAGCAACTCTGGTGACGGGTTCTCCAGCTTCATTTTTCCGTAGCGGAACTCGACGCAGCAGGAGGAGGCGTTCAGCGCTGAGAACTGAGCCGGCTCTGTGTTTACCCCGCAAGATGGAGTCGGATCAGGTACCACCTCAACAGGCAATATCGTGGGTAGTGATGAAGTCACGACGGTAGCCGGAAGGCGGCGCGATATGCGGCCTTCATTCTGCCAGAGCCGCAGCCATTTGAAGATGACGTTATCATTGACGCCGTTTTCACGGGCAATCTGAGCAACGCAGGCTCCGGGACGGGAAGCCAGTTCAACCATACGGAGCTTAAAATCATTCGAATAATTCTTACGGGGTTCTTTTCGCCAGGATTGGGATTCCATACTTAGATGTCCGTCTGTACAGGTGGGCGTCTAAGTTA
>NZ_CBFFRL010000362.1:0-2415 GCF_965644215.1 Phytobacter sp. V69 | reverse complement strand
TGTACGCTTTCAATCTTGAAACAAACCTGCCTGTCAAAAAACGCCGCCCGGACTGGCCACTGGAGTTCAAAATTCGCATGGCGGAGCTGAGCATGCAGCCGGGGGCCTGCGTGGCAGAACTGGCGCGGGAACATGGCGTTAACGATAATCTGGTGTTTAACTGGCGTAACCTTCATCGACAGGGACTGCTGGACCCCGCCAGCAGAGCCACCCTCATTCCGGTCACAGTGGAGCCTCTGTCGCCGCCATCCAGACACAACGGGGCCGTATCGGCAGACCTGACACCGGTCATCAGTTGCAAGCTGACACTGTCGGGCGGCAGCCTGAGCCTGACCGGGCCATTGACCCCAGAGCTTCTACGCGTACTGGTCAGCGAACTCAGGGAGGGTGAGGCATGATCAACTTTCCGCTTGGCTCGCGCATCTGGCTGGTCGCCGGAGTGACGGATATGCGCTGCAGCTTCAACGGGCTGGCGGCGAAAGTGCAGAACACGCTACGCACGAACCCGTTCAGCGGTCATCTGTTTATCTTTCGGGGCCGACGGGGCGACATGATAAAGGTGCTGTGGGCCGACCGGGACGGCCTGTGCCTGTTCACAAAACGCCTGGAGCGCGGGCGCTTCGTCTGGCCCGAGACCCGCGGCGGTAAAGTCCACCTGACGCCGGCGCAGCTGAGCATGCTGCTGGAGGGTATTAACTGGAAACATCCGCAGCGGACGGAACGCCCTGGTCTGCGGATATAACCTGCTGTAAAGTGGAGGCATGGACACCTCATACCCTGATGAAAATGCCCGCCTCAGGGCTCTGCTGCAGGAACAGCAGGCCACCATCCGCAAAATGGCGGAGTATAACCGCCTGCTCTCGCAGCGAGTGGCTGCGTACGCCAGCGAAATCAACCGTCTGAAGGCGCTGGTCGCTAAGCTGCAGCGCATGCAGTTCGGCAAAAGCTCCGAAAAGCTGCGGGATAAAACGCAGCGTCAGGTGCGCGAGGCTGAGGAGCGCATCAGCGCCCTGCAGGAGGAAATGGCGGAGGTTCTGGGTGAGCAGTATGACCCGGCACTCCCGCAGCCGCTGCGCCAGACTTCCGCCCGTAAACCACTGCCAGCCTCACTTCCCCGCGAAACCCGCATTCTGCCGCCCGCCGAAATCGCCTGTCCGGCGTGCGGCGGCAACCTCATAGCGTTGGGCTGCGACGTGTCGGAGCAGCTGGAGCTCATCAGTAGCGCCTTTAAGGTTATCGAAACGCAGCGTCCGAAGCTGGCCTGCTGTCAGTGCGACAATATCGTTCAGACCCCGATGTCCTCAAAACCCATAGAGCGCAGCTATGCAGGTCCCGGTCTGCTGGCACGCATCGTTACGGCGAAGTTCGCCGAGCACACGCCGCACTACCGCCAGTCGGAAATATACCGTCGCCAGGGCGTGGAGCTGAGCCGTGCCACGCTGGGGCGCTGGTCCGGTGCGGTCAGCGAGCTGCTGGAGCCGCTGTACGACCTGCTGCGGCAGTACGTGCTGATGCCGGGTAAGGTGCATACAGACGATATCCCTGTGCCAGTGCAGGAGCCGGGCAGCGGTAAAACCCGCACGGCCCGCCTGTGGGTCTACGTCCGGGATGACCGCAACGCGGGTTCACAGCTCCCGCCTGCGGTATGGTTCGCATACTCACCGGACCGGAAAGGCGTTCATCCACAACAGCACCTTGCCGGGTACTGCGGCATCCTGCAGGCGGACGCGTACGGTGGCTACAACGCACTGTATGAAGACGGTCGCATCACGGAAGCGGCCTGCATGGCCCATGCCCGGCGAAAAATCCACGACGTTCACGTCCGTACCCCGACCGATATCACAACCGAAGCGCTGAGGCGCATCGGTGAGCTGTATGCCATCGAGGCGGAGATACGCGGCAGCCCGGCAGATGAAAGGCTGGCAGTCCGTAAAGCGCAGAGCGTCCCGCTGATGCAGTCTCTGTACGACTGGATACAGGTACAGATGAAGGTGCTGTCGCGCCACTCTGATACGGCGAAGGCGTTCGCGTACGTGCTGAAACAGTGGGACGCGCTGAACCTGTACTGCAGCAACGGTTGGGCGGAGATAGACAACAACATCGCGGAAAACGCGCTGCGCGGCGTTGCCCTGGGCCGGAAAAACTGGCTGTTCGCCGGTTCAGATGCGGGCGGAGAGCGTGCTGCTGTACTGTACTCGCTGATCGGCACTTGCCGGCTTAACGGCGTGGAGCCGGAAGCATGGCTGCGTTATGTCATCGGTCATATCCAGGACTGGCCGGTGAACAGGGTGCGTGATTTGCTACCATGGAAAACGTCTTTTACTTCCTGAACTGACGCAGGTTAATGCCAGCCAACAGGGAGAATAAATTCAGTTTCCTTCTGTATTTAGTTAATTATCACCGGCATGCGTTATA
>NZ_CBFFRL010000361.1:0-2420 GCF_965644215.1 Phytobacter sp. V69 | reverse complement strand
GCTTCCATCGGGAATAAGGATCTGGCAGCCTGAGTTCCCAACTAAAATACTCTCCAGGAAAACCGGGGCGGTTCAATGGTGTGGTAGTTAAAGGCATCCAGATGTGTTGTATCTTCCGATCCGCACTCCTGACAACTATCTTGCAGTCAACGTAAAAAAGTAACTTTTTCGGTAATGGGTGAAGTGTGTAACAGTGGTTCTTAGATCGGATCGGAATTTACTCACATTTCGATCGTGATGCCACATGACATTTCAGAGCATAGTTATCAACAGGATAGAATAATAATAAAGATCAATAGAGGATCAATAGCGGATCAAAAAGGAATAACGATCCTCTCAGGCCAGTGATATCAGGCCTCTCAGCGGATCATCGTCCACTGTACAGGGGGTGGAATACACTATGGCGGGCAGTGCATCCACTGTACAGGGTGCATAATCCACTATACCGGGTGGATTAGATACACTATAGCGGGTAGGATGTAGATCTTATCCACAAAAAGGATCCTCCAATATGTCTAGTAATAACAACAAGTTATCTCTTGTCATTGAAGAGTCCCTAAAAGATTCAGGCGAAGTTATCCAACTCTTTCCCACGCTAAAACAAACCATCCAGCCGAAAGTTTTACTCCGGTTGGGTGTGTTTGTACCGACGCTGAAATCGACGGATAAGGGGGGCCGGAAGAGTCACCGCATCGATGCCACTGAACCCCTTTCGAGGTTATCCATTGTAGAGGGTGAAGGCTATAGCCAGATCCAAATTTATGGGCCCCGGCTCGACATGGACTCGGACTTCAAATCATGGTGTGGGATCGTTTATGCGTTGTCTAACCGTCCACTCGACTCAGAAGGCCAGCTGGAGCTGAATTTTCCTGAGTTTGCGAAGTTTTGCGGTTTTGACACTAAGCGCATTGATAAACAACTGAAAGAACGTTTCGATGCCTCGCTTACGCGAATAGCCCGAACCAGCATCTCGTTCATTAAGAAAATACCCGGTACAGACGATCAGATAACGATAAACATGCATCTGGTTGAATCGACGTACTACGACAGTTCCACTGGTAAAATCGTCATCAAGCCAAATTCGAAGCTCAATACGTTGTATCGCGTCGATGGTAAAACCCGTCTCTACCTAAGGACGTTGCAGAAACTGGCCCGTAAGGAGTCTGCACAGGCCCTGTATCTGTACCTGGCTGAGTTGCCGAGCACCTTTTATCGTATCGGGTTCGACCGGTTGCGTGAACGCCTGCAACTGTCCTCACACCTCGGAAACCAGAATGCCACGGTTAAAAAGGCACTGGGCCAACTTAAAGAGATCGGCTTTCTGGAATACTCCATTGATAAAGAAAATGGCGATTACGTACTGAATATTCTGAAGAGAAACATGAAGCCATGATCGATGCCGGGAAACACAGCTACCCTGCCAGATTGCTCTGTCAAGAGGGTGGCTGCGTTACCCGGCATAGTGGATGACCCTTCTCATTTTACTCTATTTTGCCCGGTACAGTGGATCTCCACTACACCGGGTGGTGTCAGTAATATAACCGCGACTCAACCCCTTTCCAGCGGACTTTTCCTTGGTGTTCTGTGTGTTTTTCCAGCAAAAATGTGATCTGTACCCGGTGCAGTGGATCAGCCGCGTTGGCGAAACCAGGGACCAGATAAGGTGACGGTGCCAGGTTGTAAGGTTACCCGGTACAGTGGAGTCCGTCATTGTAGTTGTCCCGGATTGCGTGATGGTGCGGGCACAAAGCTTTACCCGGTACAATGGATCATAAATTTTGAACCGTCCTGATAACCCTATGATGCAGAAGTGAAAGTTAAACCCGATATAGTAGAGCCGCTGAATTGAGTGCTTTACCCGGTGCAGTGGATCGGCCACATTGCGAAACATGGACAGATATTGTGATGGTGCCTGGTTGTAAGGTTTACCCGGTGCAGTGGAGCTCGTCTTTGTAGCTGTTCCGGATTGCGTGATGGTACGGGCACAAAGCCTTACCCGGTACAGTGGATAGTGAATTGCCCTGATATGCGGATGATGCAGAAGTGAGTGCTGTACCTGGTATAGTGGATCCACTAAAAAGGGCATTGTACCTGTCAGCTTAAGTGTGAACAGCAACTGGTACGGTGGAGCTGCTACTTCGCAGTTCATGTGCCGTCATGTCTTTCTGATCAAAAGCCGTGGAGGGGGTATATCCTCGGTCAGGGCTTTTAGCCCGTGGATATCATCGCCGAGAAGGTCCTACCCAGAATATTCATTCAGTTACCGCATTGAAGATATGAATCATTCATTCTCAGGGGTTTTAAGACGGTAGACACCTTTCCACCAGGAACCGAAAGACACACTATGAACCGCCCCGGTTTTCCTGGAGAGTATTTTAGTTGGGAACTCAGGCTGCCAGATCCTTATTCCCGATGGAAGC
>NZ_CBFFRL010000360.1:0-2427 GCF_965644215.1 Phytobacter sp. V69 | reverse complement strand
ATACAGCTCAGCTAAGGTAAGGCTAATACAGCTAAGGACTCCACTGAACCCCACCGATTAAATCGCACCTTCCCTAAATCTGACCGGTAGCTACCTTAATTACCACAATACCTACTCCACCGCGCAAATTGCGAGTGCCACGCCCTATACACACGGCAAATATATGGGCAGCCACTTCACCCAAATTGCCCATTCCGACCTCGTCGTCTTATTTGGCCTGAATCTGTCTGAAACGCGTATGTCCGGCGGGGGCCAGGTTGAAGAGCTGCGCCGTGCACTGGAGATCTCGAAAGCCCGGGTGGTGATCATCGACCCGCGCTACACCGACTCCGTAATTACCGAACATGCGGAGTGGCTGCCGATTCGCCCCACTACCGATGCCGCACTGGTGGCCGGTATCGCCCATACGTTAATCAGCGAAAACCTGATCAACGAAGCGGAAGTGAATAAATACTGCGTCGGCTATGACAGCACGACGCTGCCCGCCAACGCTGTCCCTAACGCCAGCTACAAAGATTATGTGCTGGGCACCGGGGCGGACGGCATTGCGAAAACCCCGGAATGGGCGGCAGACATCACCGGTATTCCGGCAACCCGCATCAAACAACTGGCGCGTGAAATCGCAAGCGCCCGCGCCTGCTATATCTGCCAGGGCTGGGGGCCGCAGCGCCACGCCAACGGCGAGCAAACCGTGCGAGCCATCCAAACGCTCCCGGCCATTACCGGCCACTTTGGTCGCCAGGGGACCAACAACGGCAACTGGCCGTACGGCACCCCGTATGGCGTGCCGTCGCTGCCATTCGGCACTAACCCGATAACCACCTCAATCCCTTGCTATCTGTGGACAGATGCCATTCTCAACCCGGAGAAAATGACCTCTATCACCATGGGCGTGAAAGGGGCTGAGAAGCTCAAAACCGGCATCAAGCTGTTCTTCAATCAGGCGGGGAACGCCCTGTTGAACCAGCACGGCGACACCAATCGCACCCGCAAAATTCTGGCGGATGAAAGCCTGTGTGAAACCATTGTGGTGATTGAAAACCACATGACGCCGAGCGCGAAATACGCTGACATTCTGCTGCCGGAAACCAGCTATCTGGAAGCCGAGGATCTGGTCGACAGCTCGTACGCGGAAGGCTCTCACAACTTTATGATTGCCATCCAGAAAACCATCACGCCGATGTGGGAAGTGCGCAGTACCTATGACGTGTGCGCCGATATCGCCGGACATCTTGGCCTGCGCGAAAAGTACACCGAAGGCAGAACCCAGGCGCAGTGGGCAGAAATGCACTATCAGCAAGTCAGGGCTAAGCGAACCTATCTGCCTGAGTGGTCGGTGGCGAAAGAGAAAGGGGTTATTGATCAACGAATTGCGACCGAAAAAGAGAGCATCGCGTTTTGGGAGTTTCGTGAAGACGCGGCGGCCAACCCGCTGACCACGCCATCGGGAAAAATCGAGATCTACTCGCAGGCGCTGGCGGATCTGGCGCAGAAATGGATTTTGCCGGAAGGCGACCGCATTCCTGCCGTGCCTGAGTTCTGCGTGGTGAAAGAGTCACACCTGAATAAAGAACTGACGGCGAAATACCCGCTGCAGCTCAGCGGCTTCCACACCAAAGGCCACACCCACTCGACCTACACCAACATTCTTGCATTGCATGAAGCGGTGCCGGACGAAGTGTGGATTAACCCCCTTGATGCGCAGGCGCGTCAGTTAACGTCCGGCGATATCGTGCGGGTGTTTAACGATCGTGGCGTGGTGGAAATTCCCTGCAAGGTGACACAGCGCATTCTTCCCGGCGTTGCCGCGATGCCACAGGGCGCGTGGACGCGTCTTGACAGCAACGGTGTCGACGTGGGCGGCTGCATTAACACCCTGACCAGTCAACTGCCATCGCCGCTGGCAAAAGGGAACCCGCAGCATACCAACCTGGTTGAAATTACCCGCGCATAAGGAGCGAACCGCAATGAAACAATATGGCTTTTACGTTGACTCCTCGCGCTGCTCAGGCTGTAAAACCTGCCAGGTGAGCTGTAAAGACAACAAAGATTTAGACGTCGGCCCTAAACTGCGCCGGGTGTACGAATACGGCGGCGGCAACTGGGTGAAAGAGGGCGAAAGCTGGCACAACGATACCTTTACCTATTATCTGTCGATCGCCTGCAACCACTGTGATGAACCTACCTGTACGGCCGGGTGCCCGACGGGGGCAATGCATAAGCGCAAGGAAGACGGGCTGGTGGTGGTCGATACCACGATCTGCGTGGGCTGCCGTTACTGCGAAATGCGCTGCCCGTACGGCGCGCCACAGTTTGATGCGCAGGCAAAAGTGATGCGCAAATGCGACGGCTGCTTAGATAGTGTCGTCACAAGATTTTAGCCCAGAGAGCGATGCATCTGATCTGGACGGCAGCGAGAAATGAGGC
>NZ_CBFFRL010000359.1:0-2475 GCF_965644215.1 Phytobacter sp. V69 | reverse complement strand
GAACAACCTTAACCAGATTGCCAGGCAGGTTATCTGAACGATCAGCGTATTGCTGAAAATATGGTGTCCCGTTTTTTGCGAAAACAGTATGGTCCGACCCGTATCAGGCAGGAGCTTAGACAGAAAGGTATCGATCAGGAGGTGACTGAAAAGACAATTAAAGACTGTGATGTGGACTGGTTTCAGATGGCATCAGACTGCCGGATTAAAAAATTTGGGGACGATTATCCTTCCGATGCCAGAGAAAAAGGGCGTCAGATGCGGTTCCTGCAAAGTCGCTGGTTTCCGATGGATATGATCATGGAAGCAATCACACCACAGGAAGACTGACGCTTACGCTTCATTTCTTTATTTTCAGTGTGTCAGCTTGTTAAGCGTGACAGGAATATCAACGATAAGTGACGTTTCCTGCCTTACTTCCTCGCCGATTGCCTGTCGTTTTATTAAGGTCAGAAAATGCGGCGATACCGTCCATCGCCCTCCTGTCTCGGAGTGTACTGATACTGTTTTTTTGTTGAGACGGATGATGATTCCTGTGACTTCTTTCTGGTCATTACCGGTGAAGCGTACCACGTCACCCAGCCGAAATTGCGTCATATTCTGCTGTGCACGTTGTTGTTGCAGGGTCCGGAGACGCTCGACAATACACTGATTCAGTGCGCGTAGTTCGCTTTCGCTCAGGGTGCTGACGAGTTCCTGGATATTACGCGGTTTTTGATTTGGTCTACCGCCATTTTTTGGATTACGGGACATGAAGTTTTAGCCATCTGGTGACAAATAATGCCCGAAATTTTACCACAGTCACTGCCATGCATAACCATGCACGCGCGCAAAACTCACCAGCGCCATTGTGCGCTGTTTTTGTGGGGTAAGGCGTGTGTTTTCACGGTTCAGACCTCAGAATCGCGCTGAGGCCGTTTCAGCGGTGCGGACAACGGGTGTTATGGTAAATCCCAGTTATTGGTTGGCTGAGTCGCGCTCTCTCTTTGTGTGATAAAAATACAGGTAGAGCATACCCACGGGCGCGATAAATACTGAGAAGCACCAGCACAGCATCATGGTGATCAGCTTGAAGAACATCATGATAAATGCATTCAGGAAGAAGATGTTTTCCCCCATGATATACCCGACGATACTTTCGTAAACAAATCTTGAGTATGGATAAAGCAGTGTACAAATCACCGCAAAAGATATCGACACAACTAGTTTTCCTGTGTCTGCATGCAGCTGGTTTCCGTTAATCGCCACCGAGATAATTATTGCGGCGAAGATGCATCCGAACATGAATTGTCGGATGTAGTATTGCTTGGATAGTCCGCCGAGTGTTTTTTGAATTAGGTTCACTGTGATTCCATGTGAAGTGGGTTGAGGTCATTACATGGTACTTTTTTATGTAAAAAAACCAATAAAATCCTAATGCCCCCGTGGTGGGTATATAAAAATCACGGGGAGCGGAGCGACCTTCGTCTAGCCCTTCTCTTGTTTTTCTCACCCTGCAAAAGGTTTGATTGTGTGGGTGTAGTGTCAGACCTTCGCAATCACACTACACCGCCTGCTGCTACCTTGTTCGCTCGTTTTATCAGGTGCCAGTTATCGTACTGCGAGACGGGGTAGAGCCTAACTCTTTCGCGGTTAAGTTACGTTTCCACCGTTTGCCTGTTTATCCTGCCGGAGTCCGGGGCGTAGACCTGAGCGTCTAAGGTGCAGATGTAGGTTTAATGTCGTTGAATGGTATTAAGCTGGTAGTGACAAGGCTAGCCAGCCCTGCTAGGATTTGATTGTCACGTCTGATCCTGGCAGGCATCTGCAAGAATTAGAGTACTCAAGCCCTGTGATTCTGTCACGGGGCTTTTGTACATTTAAAGTTCGGAAATCAAAAACATCCCCTCAGGAATACCGTAACGCCCGCCGCAGCCTCACGGCAGGAGCGTAGCGACTGAGTGAGCGAGGAGGCGTCATTTCATCCTTACCTGCATGTCGCACTTACGCCAAGTATCCGCATTTTTCCCCTGCCACATGAAGCACTTCCCTGAATTCCCATATCTATTCACCATACAAAGTCAGTATACACTCCGCTAGCGCTACGTGACTGGTTCAGGGCTGCGCCCCGAAACCCGCCAAAACCACTGACGCGCCTGCGGCTTGTCCAACACCGCGCCGACCGGGAAAAGATTTCCCGCCCGTCCCGGCGTTATCAGGAGGCCGGATTGGCAGACAAACGCAGCAAAATGCTCACCATGTGGGTAACGGAAGACGAGCACCGGCGTCTGCTGGAACGCTGCGACGGTAAACAGCTCGCAGCCTGGATGCGGCAGACGTGCCTGGACGAGAAGCCCGCCCGCGCCGGCAAACTTCCTTCGCTCTCGCCGGCGCTTCTTCGTCAGCTTGCCGGCATGGGGAACAACCTTAACCAGATTGCCAGGCAGGTTATCTGAACGATCAGCGTATTGCTGAAAATATGGTGTCCCGTTTTTT
>NZ_CBFFRL010000358.1:0-2483 GCF_965644215.1 Phytobacter sp. V69 | reverse complement strand
AAGACTCTCAGAGTCTGGACTGAGTACGCCCCTATGGGGCGTTATCAATGCCACCTGCTATGCAGGTGGTTTTTTACACCTCCATTATGAGCGGCCGTTTACCGGCACCATCAGATCGGGTCCGACGTAGCGACCGCGCGGACGAATCACCTTACAGGTATTGATTTGTTCCATGGCGTGCGCCAGTAACCCGACGCTCCTGGCAATAGAGAAGAGCGCGAATGCCGCATCCCCCTGCAACCGATAGCGCGTTACCAGGGCGGCCAGCACCGCATCAATGTTGGGGTAGAGGCCGGTCAGCGTGGTCACTTTTTCAATGAATTTGGCGATCTCTTCCGGCGGCTCGAACTCTTCCAGCAGGGCCACCGCGCGCGGATCGCCATCGGGATAGAGGTGGTGACCAAAGCCCGGGATCGGCAGCGCGGAGGAGAGGTAGCGGTTAACCACCTGCTCGGCGCTGGAACGCTCAACCTCATCTAACAGCGCTTTCACGCGTGGGGTGGCATCGCCGTGCAGCGGCCCGGTGAAGGTCGCCAGTCCGGTCAGCAGACAGGCGGGCAGCGATGCACCGTTAGAGGCGGCAATGCGCGTGGCAAACGCGGAGCTGGTCAGTTCATGATCGGCAAGCAGCACCATCGCTTTGCGCAAAATATCCGCCACATCTTTTTCTTTCCCCCAGCCTCCTGCGAGACGCAGATGAATCAGCAACGTGGGATTGTTTTCCGCACCGAACGTCGACGCCAGATGGCCCACCAGGGTTGCCGCCTCAGCATGCAGCACGCGTGGGGTGCGCGCATGGGTGGAATGGCCCGTGGCGGTAGCCGCTGCCAGCGCCACAAAGGCATGCGTCCGATCGGGCGGATAGGGCGGGTAATCGCGCTCCTGCACGGAGAATCCGCCCAGGGCCTCCGCATCCCAGAGCAGGCGCGCGGTCTCTTCCAGGGTCGCCTCTTCGGCAAAGCTGATGACATCTTTCCCACGGTAGTACAAACGCCCGCGGGCAAAGGTTGAAATGGCCGTGGGAATACTGGGCTCGGTGCCAAAAAGGGTATTCGCGGCGAGGGTTTCGCGCTTCCGGCCCTGCTGCTTTTTCTGTTTCAGCTTCTGAATATTTTCGGCGCTATACAGACTGCGACGAATATTCTGCGGATCCGGATGTGAGGCAATCAATCCACGGCTAACGTACGCATAGATTGTTTGTGCACGCACGCCGAGAAAGTCCTGAACTTCCTCCAGCGTAAGCCATGGCGCGACTTTGGTCCTGGTTTGCATAGTTGAGCCTGAATATCGGGTAGTTAAGCGTGTGATACCGCAATTTTGGTACAGTCAGCGGCCGGGCACCAGAATTTTTCCGTACCCGGCACCTGGATTAACCGGCGAGGGTTGCGCTGATTTTTTTTAGCCAGGCATCGCCATTTTTTTCGACGTAATCTTTTTCCAGCGCCGGGCGCATCACCGCTTTGAACGGCTGAGGATCGACCTCATTGACCTGCAAACCGGCTTGTATCATTTCCTCAAGAAAACGCGCTTCGTTGCTGTTCGAGAAGGTTCGCGTTGCCACGGCACCGGTATAAGATCCTTTCAACAGAATAGCCTGCTGCGTTTCGCTCAGTGCGGTGAATTTCGCGAGGTTCATCACCTGAATCAGCGGTCCATACAGGTGACGGGTAAAGGAAAGATATTTTTGTACTTCGAAGAATTTACGCGCATAGATTACTGAAACCGGGTGTTCCTGGCTGTCGATTTTGCCATCGAGTATCGCCTGGCAGATAGCACCTGAGGGCAGGGGCAAGGTTTCCATGCCGACTTGCTGCCACAGGGCTTCGTGGGACAGATTGCCCGGCATTGTGCGAATCTTTAGTCCTTTAAAATCGTCCGGGTGGGTCACCGGCTGGCGGTTGTTGGTGATGGAGCGAATGCCGTTTTCCCAGAAGCTGAGGCCTTTGAGCTGCTGTGCTTCCAGCACATCCAGCATTTCGCGTCCCAGTTGACTGTCCAGGACGCCATATGCTTGTTCAACGGTTTCAAACAGATAGGGAATATCAAACACGTTGAGTCGGCTATCGAGCGAAGAGAAATACCCCGCGCCGCCAAAGAAAATATCCAGATCGCCTTTTTGTACCATGGCGATCATGGCTGGCCCGCCGCCCAGTACGGCATCGGGATACAATTCCAGCGCGATAGAGCCCTGCGATAATTCGCCGATGGCCCGCGCCATTTCTTTCGCACCCACGCCCTGTGAGCTATTGATTGACCCTTCGAAACCGACTTTTAGCGTCAAGGTATTATTGTCGTCACTGCCTGAAGAAAAGCTCATTCTGATATCTCCCTGGTGCCGTTGCGCACCCGGTAAGCGCATCAGCATTGATAATGTGACAAGAATTTCACGCTCGCTGGCGCGATTGATATTAGGCTGTGTCCCTTAATCACCTGAGTTATAGTAACTGTCTTTTTCAACAACATATTGAACTATGGCTCGCTAC
>NZ_CBFFRL010000357.1:0-2484 GCF_965644215.1 Phytobacter sp. V69 | reverse complement strand
GATTTTCCAGAACCATACGGACGGCGCGCTGACGAACCTCCGGGGAAAAACGTGTGTTTTTAGTCATCCTGTTTACCCTCTCTCAAAGAGTTTAGTCTCCAGGATTCCCGGGGCGGTTCACTATTCTCTGACAAAGCGATTTTCAGCAACAAACCATCACAACGCAAGTTTCAAAGGACAAAAATAAAAAACACCCAGTTCTCGCTCATAGCTAACAGTCTATTCTAACCAACTCAATGGCTTTGACAAACGCCACACACTCCTCATGCAATTCATATCTAACGACCTCTGCAGAAATTATCCCCTCCAAAGCTCCCCTCCTCTTAACCCAAAGACGTTACCTGTGCAGGTATCGCACTTCTGGTCGCGTTTTTAAACACTGTCATTCCCTGAGGATGTAAAGGTTGCAGCTCAACCCTGCATCAGCGACACAGGGTTGAGACACGGGTTATGCGTCTTGCTGCGTCACCGCCTCAGCTTGTGCCTGTATCGACCGTGCCGTCTGATGGCGATGCCAGTACCAGGCCAGCACTTCCTTGAATCGCTCAATCTCTTTCTTGAGACCCGGCAGAGGGATTTTGCTGCGTTTATTGCCGTGGGCGTTCGGCTGCTCATGTTGCACATGCAACGTATCCCGGCCAAAGTTTCGCAGGACGTTGATGTTTTTAACGTTATCCCAGTCCAGCAGTTCAGCTGTTTTCGGCAGCACAATGCCCTGCCAGCTGATTTCGATTTGCGAACCGTCTTTCAGCGTAAAGGGAACATTGGGGAAGTACTTAAGGACCAGCGCGGTCTCTGCTTCTCCCCTGGGCCAGTAGCGCCAGGCCAGGCTCTCTTCATGGTTAGACGAGAAATCACGCTCGTATTTCTGCCACAGCTGCTGTTCGATGTTGTCGGCAACGGGTATTAAATCGACCCAACTCTCTGTGGGGAGATCCGCGGCGATCCCGGCATAGGCGGTTTCTTCGACGGCAAAACCCACGTTACGCATTCTCTCTGTCAGCGGTGGGTGTGAATCGAAGGGATGCGGCACATTCTGTTCACGCATCGCACCGATAAAACCGGGTGACGCCACATGCGCAGGCAAACCGGCAGCAATCGTTTTACGGATCCCCAGTTCACTCTCATGCAGCGCATTGTTTTCAAACAGACTGCGCTCAACCTCATAGCGATAACTCGCATACGCTGAAATCTTGATCAGGGATTCGATGATCGCAGCAGGTGAAATCAGCGTGGAAGCATTGCGATCGGCCACGAACTCACGTTCACGGCTGTTGCGCTGCCATGCCAGTTCAAACAGCATGCGGTACAAATACAGTGGATAGTAGACAATCAGCGTGGCCACATTCTCGCTCATCAGGGCGGTATAGAGATCGAAACGGTGCAGCTTCGGCCCCAGTAACGCACCCGACGCCGTGTCCCCTTCATGCAGGTGGGTCAGCTCATGCACCATCACGCCATCTGCCTGGGCGAGCGTCAGCTGACGCAACAGCGGAATACTGACATAGAGTTTACGGCCCTTAAGCAGCTGGTCATTCACGCGCAGCGGGGCTTCCGTGACGTAGAAATTGGTGTCGATACCGGCAATAACATGGTCCGGCGGGGTTGTCCCTACTCTGGCAGCCAGCGCATCAATGCGTGACCAAAGTTCCGGGGCAGCTTCGCGGCTCACCACTTCGCCTTCGATATTCTCCTCAGGCGGCAGTTTTCTGAAGATGCCTTTGATGATGTAGTAGATACCGCCCAGCACCATCAATCCCACGATGATAACTAATTTTGGATAGTAGGTTTGCGTGAAGAAAGCAGTACCCCAGAAGGAGAGCCAGACCAGCATCGCCCCCTGCACAATCACTTCAAGTGAACCCGCGAGCATCAGGAACGGGCGCGCCAACCTCAGGCTTAACAGCTGGCTACTGCGATCTTTGAAGGCCAGTGCGCTGAGCAACACAATCATCAGCAACACCACGACGCCGGCAATCAGCGTCCAGATGGCGACTTTGTCCATCGTGTAGAACTGCCAGAGTTCGGAACCCGGTGCACAGACCGCGTTTTTGTAGGTCAGCAGATCCTCGACAACCGGGCCGCAGACGCTTGAAGGTGGGTTCTCTTGCAGGAATTGAGCGAGTTTATCGGCATCCTGATGTTGTTTTTGTGCATCCTCAATAAAGAATTGTGTGTATTCCTGATTGAGCGATCGATTCCCGTATTCAGCAAAACCTAATGTGATTGCGGGTATGAGAAACAGGGTTAACAGGACCCAAAAAAGTACCTTTGTATAACCCATTTTCAATTCCGTTATGCTTTTCAACGTTATTAACTCATCCAATGTTAGTAATGGGAAAACTGCTTTCGCGTGATTCTCCAGAAGGAGTTTACTGTACATATAAAAGGGGCAAGCGCCCTTTCACTAAGGAAGGTGCGATTTAATCGTCAATTATGAGAACATAACCCTTTCTTTGACATAGACTTTTCACGATGCCCGCT
>NZ_CBFFRL010000356.1:0-2499 GCF_965644215.1 Phytobacter sp. V69 | reverse complement strand
TAGTCATGATAATAGGGCCTTCTGATTAGAAGGCCCTATTATCAATGATTTTTATCCTCGTGACGACACAATCTAGCTGCTGCACCAGAGATATAATATTACACAACGAACATGGATTACATGCCAGACCGGCAACCGTACTGGTCAAATTAATTAAATCATTTACCAGTGAAGTTATGGTATCTAACCTCAATGGCAGTGCTGATGCGGTTAATGGGCGGAGTATGATGAAGGTTGTGGCATTAGGCGTAAAAAAAGGACACTGCCTGCGCTTTACTGCTACCGGAGAAGACGCTCAGCAAGCAATTGATGCTATTACGAAAGAAATCGCTAATGGATTAGGAGAATAATATAAAAGGTCACCGGATTAAAGGTGACCTTTCTAAATAAATTATTTCATACATTCATCATCTGTTAATTTTTTCTTAAATATCAGGATTAACAGTGTCGATATGATGACCCCAATCAGGGTTGACAGCAGGAATAGCATTGGGCTTCCAACTACCGGTAGCACAAATACCCCTCCGTGCGGCGCCGGATAAGTCGTATTGAAGAACATCGCCAGCGAACCCGCAACGCCAGAACCCACCATCAGCGAAGGTAATATGACCAGCGGATTACTGGCCGCAAAGGGGATTGCCCCTTCGGCAATAAACGATAGCCCTAAGATATAATTAGCTTTTGCCGCTTCACATTGACTCTGGGTAAATTTATCGCGCGACAGCGTTGCCGCCAGTGCCACCGCCAGTGATGGTACCATCCCGCTGGCAACCGCTGCCGCCATCACATAATAGTTGCCGCTCGCCAGAACACCGACACTAGGCTGTGTCCCTTAATCACCTGAGCTATAGTAACTGCCTGTTTCCACAACACTTTGAACTATGGCTCGTTACGATCTTCCCGATGAAGCATGGGCTCTCATCCAGCCCTTATTACCTGCTGAACCAGCAACACCACGGGCCGGACGCCCATGGGCAGAACACCGTATGATCATCAATGGTATGTTCTGGGTGCTGTGTTCAGGCGCACCATGGCGCGATTTGCCTGAGCGATATGGTCCATGGAAGACCGTTTACAACCGTTTTAACCGGTGGTCAAAGTCAGGTGTGATTAACATTATTTTCAACAGGTTACTTACTTTACATGATAAAAACAGTCTTATTGATTGGTCCGTGACAGCGCTGGATGGCAGTAATATCCGTGCACTCAGATGTGCCGCCGGGGCTCAAAAAAACATCCCGATATCGCCGGAGATAATGGGCTGGGTCGCTCGCGCGGCGGTTTTGGCACCAAAATCCATCTGGCGACAGACGGAAACGGCCTGCCATTAAACCTCGTGCTGAGCCCCGGACAAGCCCATGAAAGCCAGTTCGCACAACGTCTGCTGGACGGTATTGGTGTTCAGCGCCAGAACGGCAGCATGAAGCGACGTGGTCATGCCGTACTGGCAGATAAAGCCTACTCGGGACATGCGTTACGTAACGAACTGAAAAAAAAGGGTATAAAAGCCGTCATCCCTCGCAAATCAAATGAGAAAATGGCGTCAGATGGTCGTTCACAGCTCGATCGTGATGCTTACCGTAATCGCAATGTCGTTGAACGTTGCTTTGGTCGCCTAAAAGAATATCGTCGCATCGCCACACGTTACGACAAAACGGCGAGGAATTATCTGGCGATGGTTAAACTGGGTTGTATCCGACTGTTTTACAGAAGGTTATGCAATTAAGGGACACAGCCTAAAGAGATAGGCCGCCTTGTTAATGGGCCCACCCAGATCCGCCGCCAGCATCGCGCCAATCACAAAGCCCAACAGGATTTTATTTGTTGAACCAATGTCGTTAAGAAAATGAACGACGCCAGTATTGACATAGCCCATCACCGGCCCGACCACCGCCACAGTAATAAAGCCGACGATAAACACGCTCAGTAACGGATAGAGCAGGACCGGTTTAATCCCTTCGAACGATTTGGGTAATCCACGTAGCCCATGACGCAGCAGTTTAATGGTGTAACCCGCAATGAAACCCGCCAGAATCGCGCCTAAAAAACCACTCCCGCCTGTGTTAGCCAGAAAACCGCCGACCATACCGGGCGCAAAAGCGGGACGATCGCTAATCGCGTAAGCGATATAGCCGCTCATGACCGGAATAAACAGGGTGAATGCCGCGCCGCCGACAGAACTGAGGATTTGAGCAAAATGATTATAGCTGCGATCGTTCGGGTTAGCGGAATTAATCCCCCAGAAGAAAGAGATGGCAATTAAAATACCACCCGCCACCACAAATGGCAGCATATTGGAAACACCGTTCATTAACGATGCATAAACACCGGGCGTTGCTGAAGGCGCATTGCTGGTTTTATCTTGCTCATCAGACTGGTAGCACGGCGCAGATAATGCCGTCTTAATCAATGTTTCCGGCTCTGGAAGGTGCGATTTAATCGTCAATTATGAGAACATAACCCTTTCTTTGACATAGACTTTTCACGATGCCCGCTCTT
>NZ_CBFFRL010000355.1:0-2509 GCF_965644215.1 Phytobacter sp. V69 | reverse complement strand
ATAGGCTGGAATAGTCATGATAATAGGGCCTTCTGATTAGAAGGCCCTATTATCAATGATTTTTATCCTCGTGACGATACTATCTAGTGGCAATGCAATTCGCTTCATTTAATCTGGTAGAAAAAACCGGCGTAACGCTGGCAACGCTTGGACTGCTCTCTGTTTATTTACAGGGGCAAATTTGTCGTCCGTTAAAAGTTATCCTGACCCAGATGCAAAAAGTGGTCTCCGGGCGTAAAGCGGATTACCGCCACTTTAACCGCGTGGATGAAATTGGTTTGTTGATGCGTCTGGTAAACCAGTCCGGCCTCAACCTGAGTTCTCTGGTGGGTGACGTTTCCGCACAGATCAGCGGTATTCGCGATATTAGTCATCGTATTACCGAAGAAGGCGAATCTCTGCAAAAACGCACGGAAGAAACCTCCGCCGACCTACATCAAACCGCCGCGGCGGTGGAAGAGATTGCCAGCGCAGTAAGACAGACGGCAGAAACCGCCTCTGAAGCGATGGTACGCGCGGATGAAACCAGCGCCAGCGCAACGAACAGCGGCGACATCATGAAAAAAACGATCTCGATGATGCAGGCCGTGTCCCAGGACAACAGTAAAATCGTCGACATCATCGGGGTGATTGACAGTATCGCCTTCCAGACGAATATTCTGGCGCTCAACGCTGCGGTAGAAGCGGCGCGTGCCGGTGAATCAGGTCGTGGTTTTGCGGTCGTGGCGGCGGAAGTACGCAACCTGGCCCAGCAATCTGCATCGGCGGCGCGTAAGATTCAGGCGCTTATCGAACAGAACGTGGCCAATGTGAAAAGCGGCGTCGAAATGGTCGAGAACACGGAAACGCACCTGATGGCGATGATCGATAGCGTCATTAATATGTCGACGATGATCAAAGAGATTGGCACTGCAACGCACGAACAGACCCTGGCGTTACAGCTGATCAATGAATCCGTTTCCCGCATCGGCGTGATGACACACAACAACACCAGCATGGTGGAAAGCGTTACCAGTGCCGCTGAAGACCTCTCTGAGCGTGCTGCACGTCTGCACCGCGCAGTACATGTGTTTGGCGGCAGCGGTAGCTAATCACCCGATGCCCCATGCTATAGTCAGTGTCCCATTAGGCTGACGTGCAGGGTTACAGATGTTCGCTTTAGTCAGAAGAATCAGTTTATTTATTGCCGCCGTCACGGCGGCATCTGCCGGGGCCAGTCTGCACCCCCCGGCAGGCTATCAACAAGAACCGCAACACCATGCGTCCTCCCACTTTACCTGCCCTGCTTTTCCGCCGCCGTTTACCGACGCATTAGATTTCACCAGCAAGTATGACGGTTCCGACAGCGCCCGCGCTACGTTGAACCCACAGGCCAATCGTGCATTCCATGAGCAAACAAAGGCCATCACCCGGCTTGAAAAAGTGGTCAGCCAGGTGGTGACAGGTTTTGCTCATGACGGTAACCCGGCACGGGCAGAGTGCGTGGTCAATGGCCTGGAGACATGGGCTCGTGCGGGCGCATTGACCGCTACGGCCAAAAACCATACGGGTAAATCGATGCGCAAATGGGTGCTGGCAACACTTTCCTCGTCCTGGCTACAGCTGAAATTCTCACCTGCTCATCCACTGGCGACACAAAAAGAGGCTGCCGCTGAGGTTGAACGCTGGCTCAGTCATCTGGGTGACCTGACGGTGGCAGACTGGCGCGACCTACCGCTAAAACGGGTTAACAACCACAGCTACTGGGCCGCGTGGGCGATTATGGCCACCGCCGTGGTGACCGACCGACGCGATCTCTTTGACCAGTCACTGGCGATGTACCGCACCGCAGCAAGCCAGGTGGATAGCGAGGGCTTTTTGCCTAACGAGCTGCGTCGCAAGCAGCGGGCGTTCTCTTATCACAATTACGCCGTTCAGCCGCTGGTGATGATTGCGCTTTTCGCCCGCAGCAACGGCGTTGAGGTGACGGCAGAAAACGATAAGGCGTTACAGCGGCTGGGCAATCGCATCTTATCCGGCTTCGACAATCCTGAGGCGTTCAGCCGCAAAGCCGGTATCGAACAGGACATTGCTTTTACCCATCAGGCTTCCAGCGTTGCCTGGGTTGAGGGATGGTGCGCGCTGTCATCCTGCGATGCGGCGTTACATCAGCGGCTTGCCGCGCTACGCCCGCTGCACAGTATCCGTCTGGGGGGCGATCTGAGCTGGCTTTTTGCCGCTCATTAACCGGACCCGGACTGTTCTGAAAGCGGACAGCGGTCATTGCACTTGGCGGCGGATTAGCAGACCATCACTTTTGCGGCTACAGTTTAGTCGCATCAAATCAGGTTATATTTCGCCCGGTCAACGCGCCGGGCTAGTCCTTGAAACATCAACTGGATTAAGGAGTAAGCATGAAATCGAACCGTCAGGCACGTCATATTATGGGACTGGACCGCGAATTCAGATAATAAGTGCAACGCTCGGACATGATTGTGGAGAGTGTAGGAGGAAGGGTTAACTACCGATA
>NZ_CBFFRL010000354.1:0-2569 GCF_965644215.1 Phytobacter sp. V69 | reverse complement strand
AAAGGGGTTTTGATAACTGGCTTAAAGCTGAAAGCTTTCCGGACCCCCCAGCCTAGCTGGGGGTTTTTTGTGCACAAGCAAAACAGGCGCATGATGCGCCTGTTTTTTCTGCTTACTTCTGCGGGTTTTTCGCTTTCCACGCATCCCATGATTCTTTGATTTCCTGTTTTGCGCTGGCGGCATCATTAAAGCCGTTCAGCTCAACTTTCTTACGGCCGTCTGGCAGTTGCTTGTACACGCGGAAGAACGCCTGCAGACGCTCTTGTTCAATTTTCGGCAGGTCGCCCACTTCTTTAATGTCATCGTATGTCGGGCCAATTTTGCTGGCCGGTACCGCAACGATCTTGTCGTCTTTTTCCCCACCGTCGATCATTTTCAGCACGCCAATCGGGCGCAGTTTGATAAGCGTGCCCGGTGCCATCGGTGCGCGGGTGTAGAAAATCACGTCCAGCGGGTCGCCGTCACCGGCCAGAGACTGTGTCAGAGAGCCGTAGTTCGCCGGATAGACCACCGGCATCGACTGAAAACGATCGGCAATGATAAAACCGGTTTTGGCGTCGGTTTCATATTTGATGATGCCACCCGCCGGGATTTCCGTTACCGCGTAAAATTCTTCTGGGTTATTGGCAGGCCGTGGGAATTCCAGGATATTGTCTGCCTGCACAGAGGCGGAAAGGAAAAGACTGACAGCAAGGATTTTTTTGACCAGATGCATTGTTTGTTAGCTCTTTGTTATTGAAAAGAAACAACTTAAGACCTAAAAATGACGACAGCATGACAGCGGATGATCATTTGCATGATGCCATGCGTCTTCTGGCGTCGTTTATACTCTTTTTTTGCATACCGATTGAGGTGAAACAGATATGGATATTTCGACTGATGGTCTGGACGTGCTGTTTATTGCGGGTTTCGGTCCTGTCCCACGCAGCGTCGGCGACAGTAAAGCCCTCTACCAGCAGACGCTAGGTCTGCCCATTAAGCCCATGGAGGGCAATGAAGATTACCTGGTCGCCGAAGATAGTTCGCTGGATGGCGTCAATCATTTTGCGCTCTGGCCGCTGCATCAGGCAGCGCAGTCCTGCTTTGGTACAGACGCGTGGCCAGCGGATGTGCCCGCCCCACAAAGCTGGATTGAGTTTGAAGTAGCCGACCTCGACAGCGCTACCCGCGCTCTGCGCGAAAAAGGCTACGCCCTGCTGGTTGAAAACCGGCTTGAGCCCTGGGGACAAAGTATCACTCGCTTTCTCAGCCCGGAAGGCATGCTGGTCGGTTTAAGCTTTACGCCATGGCTGCGTGAGTAACGCTGATTTTGTGCAAAAAACGCGCCCACGGGAGCATTTTTATTCAGGCCAGCGCGCTAACATCAGCGCTTACCCGCTTTGCTTTTACATGCCCGTACATCAGCAGCGCCGACATCGCTGAGAACGAAAGGATAGCGGCTGGTAGCGTGACATAATCCCAGCTCAAACCCATGGTAATCATCAGTCCACCAAAATAGGCCCCGATGGCGCTACCGAGGTTAAAGGCAATTTGTCCCCCTGCCGCGCCTAACAACTCACCGCCTTTGGCATTCTGCAACAGCAGGATTTGCAGCGGAGCCGCCAATGCAAACAGGCCCGCACAGCAGATAAAGCCCATCGTTAAGGAAGCTACCTTGTTTTCGCCGAAGGCAAACAGCAGCAACAGCGACAGCACAATCACCAGGTCAGTGGTGGCCGCAATACGCAGTGGACTGTAGCGCCCGGACAGCCTGCCACTCAGCAGATTGCCCAACACCATTCCCAGCCCCATCAGCATCATGATGACCGTCATAAACATCTCGGAAAAGCCGGAAACGTTGAGCATAAACGGCTTCACAAAGCTGAACCAGGCGAAGACGCCCGCGTTGCCGAACATGGTGGCAGCGAAGATAAACCACGGTTCTGGCTTTTTCAGGAAGCGAAATTGCTCGGTGAAACGGGTCTCGGATTTATCAAACAGCTGTGGTACCCAGGCGATAATTGAAATAATCACCAGCAGGTTAAACAGGGCAATCAGCATAAAGGTGTAGCGCCAGCTAAAGGCGTGACCAAGCCACGTTCCCAGCGGTACCCCCGCCAGGTTGGCCACAGTCATCCCGGCGACCATGCCCGCGACGGCCAGCGTGACTTTCCCCGGCGGCGCGATTTTGGAGAGAATAATCGCCCCAACCCCGAAAAAGGCCCCGTGCGGAAACCCCGACACCAGCCTGCCAATTGCCAGCATGGTATAGGACGTTGAGAAGGTGAAAATCGTATTGCCCACGGCGCACAGAGCAACCAGGAACAGCAGGATAGTTTTTAACGAGAAACGGCTGGAGAACACGGCGATAATTGGCGCACCAATCACCACGCCAAACGCATAAAAGGAGATCATACTGCCTGCCGACGGAATGGAGATCCCCACATCCCGCGCCAGTTCGGTCAGCACGCCCATAATGCCAAATTCCGCCATGCCCAAGCCAAAGGTGCCAAGTGCTAGATAGTGTCGTCACGAGGATAAAAATCATTGATAATAGGGCCTTCTAATCAGAAGGCCCTATTATCATGAC
>NZ_CBFFRL010000353.1:0-2591 GCF_965644215.1 Phytobacter sp. V69 | reverse complement strand
AGTGGCCGAACTGCTGCCATGGAACGTGGATCTCACCAATAAATAGCCGTCAATACGGCACTCACTGATCGCTTACTAATTTATTGAAAATCCCAGATCTCATATTACTCTTTATATTGTTGTGGATACCGCAATGCTCCTATCTAATCTTTGATTCATTTTGATCAAGCCAGCCCATCTCTGACTCAGGCGGGCTTTTTTTTGACCCGTTTTTACATGAACCGGTATGGTGTTAATCTTTCTTACGATGACTTTTGTCGCGAATTCCCCTGAGTGAAACAAACATTTTTTCCCGTGACGAGCGGGCTTTTTTACACCAAACCAGTAGAATGCCCGCACTTCTTTTATGCCGGGCAGATCAACGCCATTTTGACGATTAATTTTTACGGCTGAGTATCTGGCTGATTGTCCTCACCTGTGGATGTACCCGGCAGGTCGTCCACTGCGACATCTGAATCACCAGGTTGCTGCAAATCGTCCTGGACGCTCACCACCTCTTGCATCTCTTTCTCTATCGCCGCTATTTGCGCACGGGCAGCGGACGGATCATCAATCGCGAGCTTTACCAGGCCAAACAGCGTCTTGATTGCCTCAGTGTGGTATGCCGCAGCAGCACCAGCCGTATTGAGCATTTTAAAGTCCTCAATGACCGTGCCGTCGCTGAACTCACGACGTCCACCATCAATGATGGCCTCCTGGCAATCCTTTTCAACATCCTGAGCGATAAGACCCACTTCGGCCGCACCGTCTTTTTTGACGTATGTCACCCCGCGCCATGACAGAACCGCATTCAGGGCATCCGGAACCAGGGTGATTTTTTCCTTAAACCTCTCATCCGAGCCAGATATCCAGCTACCATCACAGGTTGCATTCCCGGTGTCATAAAAGTTAAATGTACGGTATGTCGAGCCATTAGCAGTAATGATGCGCGTCAGCATATTGGCTGATGTAACGTAAGCATCAATCCACGAATACTGGCTGGCATTTATGTAGCCATAAAGCATTCGACGGAATGTGTTGCTGTTTTCAGTTCCAACCCCCGCAGCAGAAGCAACAAACGCACTGTTAGTCCCCGTCACGTTAATTGATGAGGACACATTACCGCCAGTCTTCCCACCGACTGTCGCCAGTCGTGAATCATCGCCCGCCGCTACAGTTCCGGCGACTGTTCCAACGTCCAGCACCGCAGCGCCTTTTAGCCCCAGACCAGTGCGTGCCGTCGCCTGAGTGGTCCCGCCAGTACCGCCATTAGCCACGCCGAGCGTACTGTTTAGACCGAAGTACTCAAAGACGGTATAGTTTCGGGCACCGTTCACGCCCCGATAAATAACGTTAAATACCCGGCGCAGGGCCCCAACAGCATTCGAGTAAAGTGTCACCTGCAGGAGGCACCAGGATATTGCCGTTGTACTGGCCGGGTTGCCAGACAGGCCCATTACGTTAATTCCTACAGACACGCTGGTAGCCGTATCAATCGGCGACGGGGCATTCGCCATTGATGAACCGGTGACGCTATAGTTAGCACCGTTGACGAAATTGAATGTCTGCCAGTCAAAGCCATCCATAACAGAACTGGCCCCGCCGATACTGAAATTATTATTCAGGTAGTTGGCGAGTTGCGTCTGGGTGATCGTCTCGTCCCATGCTGACCATGTAGTCACCCCGCCTGAGGTAATACCTGTACGTTTAAAATGACGGTTGGCGTACGTTGCTGCCGATGACACGCAAGTGTACTCCTGAATAATCTGGTTAGTGGTTGCACGCCAGTACACCCGAAGAACGCCCGTTACCACCAAAGGAAGATTAGCTGAGGTAGCAGTAGTAACGTTATACAAACCCGGCATGGTGACAGTATTCAAATCGCCGTCAAAAAATTCAGTAGGAGACTGATACCCTACGTCAAACCACGGCCCCCACGGTCCGTTAGTCCCGTTCCACGAACCGGTTAATGTCCGGGTGAACATACGCCCGTAACGCGACGTATATCGCTGCGTCAGAATATTACCGCCGGTGAAAATTTCCAGAAAACCAATACCTGCCGAACCAATTACCGGATAGTTATTTGCGGCCGTGGCAAATGTCGAGTTGGTCAAACTCCAGTTACTACCCGCGTAATCTGGCCCCAGCGTATTCAGATCAACGTTGCCGATAGCCCCGAACCCACCCGTTGCAATGGCCCACGATGACCATGGTCCATCCGTGCCATTCCAGGTTGCAGTCAGTGCACGAACCCATTGCAAACCGTTCCATTGGGTGTAGACCTGCTGCCCCTGAAATCTACCGCCATTGTTCACTTTGACCGTGCCGACGCCAGCGCCAGCCGGGAATCCGTTCGCGGTGGTTAATCCGGTTCCTGTGCTTTTAGACCACTCGCCCTCGGTGGTTGCCGGGTTCATTGTATTCAGGTTCGCGTCAGCAGCCAACTGACCGCGATCGATCCAGGCGGTATTTGCGATACCGGATAATTTCGCCCATGACGGACCGCTAATCTGCACGCCCGTCGGCGTGCCGTTGGGCAGCGTGACTGTGATATCCCCGGAGCCAGAATAAAACGCCTGCCAGTTCGCGTTCTCCTGCAGTACACGGCGAAC
>NZ_CBFFRL010000352.1:0-2613 GCF_965644215.1 Phytobacter sp. V69 | reverse complement strand
TCATGATAATAGGGCCTTCTGATTAGAAGGCCCTATTATCAATGATTTTTATCCTCGTGACGACACTATCTAACATCCAGCGCGGAGCCCTTGATACATTTGAACTGTTCGTGTGGTTCAAAGCCTCCACTGATATAACGAACTTCTCCGTCAGCTCAATAAATATGATCCCGAACTCAAAGATCGCGACGGCTTCATGCTGCGTTATAAATCCGCCGTCGCCCGCATCAAACAGGGCATCGATAATTACTATCCCGATGCCCCGCCGCCTGCCGAGGTGAAGCCCGTCAAGAGAAAAGGCTTCTTTGAACGACTGTTAAAAGGCAGCTGACGCCCGCGCCAGCCGTCCCGGCCCGATAGCGCTAACCGACTGCACCTGCACCCCCACGATGATCGACTCGCCGGGGGCAAGTTGCAGCACCAGCCCATCACAGCGCACCGTAATCGTCCCTTCCAGGCAGAACAGGATGGCCACATTGCTGGAGGGCAGCACCGTTTCAGCGTCATCAGGCATGTGGATCGAAAACGCGAAATCATCGACCGGAACCGGAAAGCGCTGCATCGTCGCGTCGTTCACCGGCGCCGTTAGCAGTTGCGATGTCGGTTTCGGCGTAAAGTCCACGTTTGCCATCAGCTCCGCCACATCAATATGCTTTGGCGTCAGCCCGGCACGCAGCACGTTATCGGAATTTGCCATCACTTCCAGCGCCACGCCGTGCAGGTAAGCATGCGGGGTTTCGGCGAACAGGAACATCGCCTCGCCCGGTACCAGCGTGACCACATTGAGCAATAACGGAGAGAACAGACCGCCGTCATCCGGGTAAATCCTGGCAATACTGCGAATGGTTTCCCAGGGTTCGTCCTGCTGGCTTTTCAGTGCCGCATTGAGCACGCACAGCGCCTGCGCTTTCTCTTCGCCTTTCATCGCCAGCAGGCCGGCAAACAGTGCTCGCAGGCTTTCTGCACCGGGCTGGCAGAGAAAATAGTCTATCGCCGGGTGTGCCCCCGCCACCGGTTTCAGCAATGCGGCAATCTGTGCACAGTCGCGAAAACCGTTCATCGCATGAAACGGCGTCAGGGCGTACACCAGCTCCGGCTTGTGGTTAGCGTCTTTGTAGTTGCGCTCCGGTGCCTCAAGCGGAATACCGGCGGCGTTCTCCCGGTCGAACCCAACCTGTGCCGCCGCTTTGCTGGGGTGAACCTGAATGGAGAGCGGCTGCCCGGCGCACAGCACTTTAAACAGAAAAGGCAGCCCGGCAAAACGTTCCGTCACCGCCTCTCCCAGCCAGTGACGCGGATCGGCGGCAATCACCTCAGCAAGCGAACATACCTCACCACCCGGCAAGGTGATGCGGGAGCTGCTTTTCGGATGTGCCCCCATCCACAGCTCGGCCATCGGCTGCTGCGTCGGGTTCGCCATCCCGTACAACTCGCTTAACGCCGTTTTACTGCCCCAGGCGTAGTGCTGCACCGTGTTAATCAGTTTGTACATCGCGCCCCCGTTATTGCGCATTTGCCCGCACCGCCAGCCAGGCCGCGCCGCGCATCCCGCTGCTGTCGCCGTGTACCGCTTTGACCACCGGCGTCAGGAACCGATCGGTAAAGACCAGCGGCGCAATTTCACGTTCAATACCGTCGAGCAGGATGGGTTCATTCGACAGGCCACCGCCAATCACAATGATGTGCGGATCGATAATGTTCACCACCGTTGCCAGCAGGCGGGCCAACTGATGGCGAAAACGCGCGACCTGCTCGCGGGCGTGCGCCTGCCCCTCTTTTGCCAGATGCAGGATCTCCGGCGCGCTTCGCATCTCGCCGCAAAGCAGGTAGTAACGCTCAGCCAGCCCGGTGCCGGAGACAAAGGATTCCGTACAGTTGCTCTTGCCGCAGTAGCATTTCACCGCCGGGCCGTCCCGCAGGAGGCTGTAACCGGGAAGGGTAATATGGCCGCATTCTGCGGCATTGCCCCATGCGCCGGTAAATGCGCGCTGCTGGAGCGCAATCCCTCCGCCGCAGCCGGTGCCGAGCGTCAGGCCAAACACCACGTCGTGCCCCTGCCCCGCCCCATCGCAGGCTTCCGATAAGGCAAAACAGTTGGCGTCATTGGCGATGATCACCGCACAGCCCAGGCGGGCTTGCAGATTGGATTGCAGATCCTGGCCGTTCAGCACCAGGATATTGGAATTTTTAATTTTGCCATCAATGGGCGATACGCTGCCCGGTAGCGCCATGCCAATCTCCACCGGCGCATTCAGTGCCTGTTTTATTTCGCTAATAAACTGCACCAGCCCGTCAATAAACGCGGCGTAGGATTCTTTCACCGTCTGTGTACGATAGCGGCCAAACTCTTTGCCTTCGGCATTCATGACCACGGCGGCCATTTTGGTCCCGCCAATATCCAGCCCCAGATAAAACATCACGCCTCCCTGAAAGAAAATAGAGATAAAAAAGAGTCTGCCCGTTACGCCAGGTCGCATAATGGCAAAGCGATGCCCTGCATGTTTTCATGCAGCAAGCAGACTCAACAACGACAGGTAATATTAGGCTGTGTCCCTTAATTGCATAACCTCTTGTAAAACAATCGGATGCAACCCAGCTTGACCATTGAAAGAT
>NZ_CBFFRL010000351.1:0-2668 GCF_965644215.1 Phytobacter sp. V69 | reverse complement strand
GTCATGATAATAGGGCCTTCTGATTAGAAGGCCCTATTATCAATGATTTTTATCCTCGTGACGACACTATCTAGCAGCATGGCCTGCTCATCCAGACCCAGTTCAGCGATTTCATCCAGAAACAGCACGCCGCCATTGGCTTCGCGCAGCAGCCCCATTCGCGGCGTTAGCGCCCCGGTAAAGGCCCCTTTCACATGGCCAAATAGCGTCGACATGGCGTTATCGCCGCGCAAGGTGGCGCAGTTTACCGCCACTAGTTTTCCTGCCACACGATGGCGCGACTGGCGGAGCTGGAAAATACGTTTTGCCAGGAAGGATTTGCCCGCCCCGGTTGGACCGGTCAGCAGAATCGGTGCCGTGGAGCGCAGCGCCACTCGTTCAATTTGATCGATAAGTCTGTTGAATGTCGCGTTGCGCGTATCAATACCGGCTTTCAGCAGAGAAACCGACTGCTGTTGCTCGCGTTGAAAGCGGCTGGTTAAGGTTGCGTAGCGGCTTAAATCGAGGTCGATAACCGAGCAGACGCCAGCGGCAATATCTTCCTCAGAAGCCCCTTTGGCTGCCGGGCTGGTTTGCAGCAGGCTGGCGGGCAGGTAGCGGGCTTCCGTAAGCAAAAACCAGCAGATTTGCGCCACGTGTGTGCCGGTGGTGATGTGTACCAGATACTCTTCGTTTTCCGTATCGAAATCGTAGCGGCTGGCAAAGTCCAGAAACGCGGCGTACACCTCTTCAAAATCCCACGGATCGCGAATATCCACCGTATGAGGGCGCACGACCGTGTGCGGCGAAAGCAGGGCGATGTCCTCCGCCAACTGTCGGGCCATTCCTTCGTCGCGCGGCTGGTGGAGGAGCTCCAGCCGATCAACCGGAAAATTCGGCTGCTGGCATAGCCCGACGGTTGGCCGCCATTTGCGAAAGCGATTGGCCCGTTTGCCGCGTTTATCCAGCACGGTTCCCAGTACCCCGATAACGACTCTACGCTTTAGCATTTTTATCCTTAAAGATAAATGACGATAAATAAATATAAAAAAATACACAGGTCATCAGCAAGCAAACAAAATGGGTAAAAATAAAAGCAATAAATATCAATTTATTAAGTTTTTTATTTTTCATCTTTCAGCACCTGGCACACTTCTGGCAATACCTGATACGTCACGACGCTGAGCACGCAGGGGATTATGCCCCGCCAGCGCACCCGGAACGGTAAGACGTTATCCGTGGGGCGTTCTGTCAGCCGAGAGACACCTGTGAGGGTTCGATTCCCAACTCACCTGTCCGGTGAACACTGGTTGTGTTCGTAAACGCGCTGTCGGGCTGTTAACGATGGCAATGAACCGGCGCCGATAAGGGCTCCGGGTCGCAGGCAAAGCAGGCTGGCAGTGATGGTCTGTTTCCCTCCGGCTCCGATCCTGCATTCGCGCCGGTACGTGAAAATTTAAGGAAGATCAAATGAATAAAAAAATCACTCTCCGTAAGGGACAACTGGGCCTGCTGGTGAAAGCGGGCGATTACACAGACATTCTTGAAGCAGGAGAGCACCGTCTTTCCTGGTTTGGTAAGCAAGAGGTCACGGTCGTTGAGCTCAACGGCAGCGATGTGGCGGATGCGCTGGCGAATTATTTGCGTCGCTTTAGACCTGAATGGGTTGAGGCGTACTGCCTGAGCGTTGATACCGCGGAGCATGATGTGGCCGCGCTCTACCGTAACGGCATCCTGGTAGAAATTATCCCACCCGCGTCCCGCCGCCTGTTCTGGCAGGACGGTAGCCTGAGCACTGTGCTGATCGATACACGGGATGTGCGCGTACCAGAGAGCATCATGAACGCCGTATTGCAGCCACGCAGCGGCGCAGCAGTCAAAGGCCGGGATACCATACTGACGGTAAACGTCGCGGCATGGCATGTTGGTGTGTTGAAAATCGATGGAGAAACGCAGCCGCTGCTGCCACCGGGACTGAGCGCCTGGTGGAAAGTGAACCATCTGGTTGATGCCGAGGTTGTCGATACGCGTTTGCAACTGATGGAAGTGGCCGGTCAGGAAATCCTGACCAAAGACAAAGTGAACCTGCGCATTAATCTGGGGGCGAACTGGCAGTATAGCGACGTGTTGCAGGCGTTTAGCCAGTTAAGCAAACCGCTGGATCATCTGTATCGTGAGCTGCAGTTTGCCCTGCGTGAAGCGGTGGGCACCCGTACGCTGGACGAGCTGCTGGAAGATAAGCAGGTTATTGATGAGGTGGTCAGTGCGCAGGTGAAAACCCGCATGGCTTCCTTTGGTATGGATGTCGCCTCGCTGGGTGTGCGGGACATCGTGCTGCCAGGTGATATGAAAACCATTCTGGCGAAACTGATCGAAGCGGAAAAATCGGCGCAGGCGAATGTGATCCGTCGACGTGAAGAGACGGCGGCGACCCGCTCACTGCTGAACACTGCGAAGGTGATGGAAAACAACCCGGTGGCGCTGCGCCTGAAAGAGCTGGAAACGCTGGAAAGAGTGGCTGAACGTATCGATAAAATCTCGGTATTCGGTGGCCTGGATAACGTCCTCAATGGACTGGTGAGTATTAAAGGATAACCCATGCAGGGCGATTCAAGAGCCTGTACATAAAATTGTGTAATTGCCTGATTTTGATATGTTCAATCCAACATCAAAAGCAGGTTAATTTATG
>NZ_CBFFRL010000350.1:0-2676 GCF_965644215.1 Phytobacter sp. V69 | reverse complement strand
CAGTGAACCCAAGTCAATCGTAGGGATAGGTTGTTTAAGCACTACCATCCTGCATATTGAAGTTACTTGGGTATAACCATCCCTGCTTCAGCCAGTGTGATTCGCTCGATGCTTCAGCATCCACATATACTGTCTGTTTACACCCAGGATATGCATTACGCGGTGAATGCAAATGTCGCTGATTTCAATTTCGATGCCAGTAAAATGGTGCTGGAACTTGAGTATACCGGTGCTGATTTTGAACAGCATCTGACGGGTGGTATTCTGAGTTTTGATCTGGAAATGCCCGCCAGTATCGAGAGCGGAGAGCGTGAAACCTATAGCCTTAGCGATATTTCGGCAAAATTGTTCAAAACAGACAGTATGTTGTATCGCCTTGAATGCCAGTTACCTGACTCTGTATTTTTAACGGAAAGCAGAGGCGGTGTCCGTATTCCATTTATTCTTGGTATGCAATCGCGAGTGCGCCTCGGAATATTCCCTCAAGCACTGAGCGTCACGGGCAAGCTGCGCAATCTTTCAACCGGGGGATGCATGGTTGAAATCGATCTTGTTGAAAGTATTGCGCTTGAAGTTGGGCAGGACATTCCCGACATCACCCTCGAATTTCCCAACGGGAGAACCTTTTCAGCTGCAGGAAGTATCCGCCATGTGCGCGCTGTCGGACAGAATGGCTATGCCGCGATTGGCGTGCAGTTTGTCGATCTATCACAAGAGCAAATTGAATCATTGCTCTATTACGTCAATGAATCCGAGCGGGAAACTGCACATCGCGTAGGGATGGAGGGCAGCATGGTCTACCCCTCTCCCCTTTTTATCCTGGGGTCCAAAGAAAAGCAGTTACAGCAGCGAGAAATTCAAGAAAGAGAGAAACGTGCACGGCAGCCGCCTATGGAGCGCGGCGTAATGGAAGTCGCTAACCGTCTACAAATTGGCCTGATGCAACTGAAAAACAGGAATATTTTTCCATCCGGTATTTTCTATGATTGCGTGGACACTCTGCTTTATCTGGTTAAACAAGACAGAACAGCGTTCCTGTGCGCCCTCTCCTCATTGCGCGACGAGCCTGACTGGGTCAGGCATGCATTACAGGTCGCAGGCAGGCTTGCCGATCTCATGCTTCTGCGCGATCCCCACGATCCAACGCTGCGTGAGGCACTTCTTGGCACGATCCTGCACACCATGGGGAAACCGCTGCTTATCAGCCCCCACCTGCCTTCTCTCAAGATGAATATGCAGCCGGTACACAAATCTATCCTTCGCCGGCATGTAGATGAGCTGCGCCTGAAACTGGAATCGCTGGGCTGGGTCGCCAGCCCGGTCTGTGTGGATATCCTTGAAAATGCCAATGAACGTCTGGATGGAAGAGGCTATCCTGGTGGGAAAAAAGGCAAACAACTTTCCGGTACCCTTCGCCTGCTGTCGGTCATCAAGGTCATTAATAAACTCACAAATTCGCGCAACGGCATCCCACCTCGCCCCCCTTTTCAGGCTTACAGGCGAATCTACGAAGCCAGCGCCGCCTATGACAAAGACATATTACTGGAGTACGTGCAAATCTATGGGTTTTACCCCATTGGCAGCCTTGTGAAATACTCCAGCGGCTTCCTGGGTTGGGTCATGGATATTGATAAAAAAGGCAAGCCGAGCGAGGTTCATCTGGTAAAAAATCTCCGATTCCCGGAGACGAATATCAGTAGCGTGGTGTCCAGAAGTGACTTATCTCAGGTTGGAAAACTCGTTGAGATTGTCGATCCCTCTGACTACGGCATGAAAGTATTAAAGCTTTAATAAAACGAGCCAGGTAGCTGATAGCGTGTCAGTGCTGTGCGACGTCACCGCCAGCGCTGACGGTCTGATATTAAAAAACGATAGCGTTGCTAAATGCGTTCGGAATTTGAATAAATTAAAACGTCAGATACAAACAGCGTACTGCTGGTAAAAAATAGTTAATGCTTTTTGTCACCAGACCCTGACGCGGAGTGATGAAAGTTCAATGAACCTGCATCTGGCAACCTTCTTTCACGCCCGTGACGCAGAATTCCCTTTTTCGATTGACTCACGATAAGCCGGGTACTTTCGTGGATCTCGTTGATGGCAGCCAAAATGGCCTCCCGACGAGACTCACGAGTTTCGAACTCCAGTGTCTGCGAAAGCTGCTTAATGAGCGCCTCATGAGAAATAGGTGATTCCGCTTCAAGCAGCTCAAGAATGGCGTCCCCCATCACAAGTTCAATCAGACTTTCTTTTACATTTTTCATCATGCTGACTCCAGAATGCATTTCAGGCTAATTCGCAATCACGGTTGCCGCAGGTAATTAATCAACCTCGCGGGTAATTAAGACTCGCAAGATATCAGCATAATGCGCTTCAAGATCGGGTCGGGTATTTTTTTCAATACACTCGGCAACGGCAATGCAGAGGTTTTGGCGCGTAATATAGCGTCCATCGCGCAACATGCGGATAACAATAGCCCCTAACGTCTGCTCCAGGCTGAGCTTCACATTACTGCTGGAGCCCTCAGCCGCCTGTGGGCCGTCACTGCGTGAGTTATTCATATTTCACCTTAATTATGCATTCAGGAAAATACCCTACGGACAGGGCGGATTCAACTCCGAAGTGCAACGCTAAGCCGCCAATCTTAGCTCTGCAAACACCACAGACGGTTGCCTGAAT
>NZ_CBFFRL010000349.1:0-2706 GCF_965644215.1 Phytobacter sp. V69 | reverse complement strand
AAGGGGTTTTGATAACTGACTTAAAGCTGAAAGCTTTCCGGAACCCCCAGCCTAGCTGGGGGTTTTCTGTGCACAAGAACGCACGCCAGTAACACTGGCGTGCGGTTGAATCAGGCAAGACCGATAAAGAACCCGGCGATGGTGGCGCTCATCAGGTTAGAGAGCGTTGCCGCCGCCAGCGCCCGCATACCGAGTTGGGCAATTTCCGATGCCCGTTGTGGCGCAACGGCGGAAAACGCCCCCACCACCACTCCAATCGAGCCAAAGTTAGCAAAGCCGCACAGCGCAAACGAGATAATGGCGATAGTTTTCACGTCCAGCGTCCCTGCGGCATGCAGATACGGTGAAAAGCTGAGATAGGCCACGAACTCATTGATCGCCAGCTTTTGCCCAATCAGGCTGCCAGCAAGCGTCGCGTCATTCCAGTCGACGCCCATGATCCACGCCAGCGGTGCCAGCACATAGCCGAAGATCCCTTCCAGCGTGGCATGACCGAAGCCGAACCAGCCGCCAACGCCGCCGATAATGCCATTAATCAGCGCGATGATGGCGACAAATGCCATCACTACCGTGGCCACGCCCGCTGCGATTTTTAGTCCGGTCATCGCCCCGCTCGCTGCTGCTTCGATAATGCTTTTGGGTGGCGTTTCGGTGAAGGAGAGGTTTTCAAAGGAAACTTGCGTCGCCTCTGTCGCCGGGCTGAGCAAACGGGCAAATAAGATCCCACCTGGTATTGCCATTAATGACGCCGCCAGCAGGTAATCAATCGGCACTCCCAGACCGGCGTAGCCAATCATGGTGGAACCGGCGATCGACGCCATCCCGCTGCAAATGGCGGTAAACAGCTCATTGCGGTTCAGGCGGTCAATAAAGGGTTTGACGATCGCCGGGATCTCATTTTGCCCGAGAAATATGGTCGTCACGGCAACAAAGGATTCGATTTTACTGATGTTGAGCGCTTTCTGGAAAATACCGCCAAGAATGCGGATGAGAATGCCCATCACACCAATATAATAAAGCAGGCTCACCAGCGCGGTGATAAAAATAATGGCGGGCAATACGCGAAAAGCAAAGATAAAGCCAGCTCCGTCAAATATTACATCCATTTTCGGCCCAACTAACGAACCAAATATAAAAGCACTGCCGGCATCGCTATAGTTCATGACTTTGTGGATGCCGAGCGCCGCTTGTTCGGCCAGCCATTTCCCCGGTGGGAAATAGAGCATCACGCCACCAATCGCAATTTGTAATAATAATGCCGTGCCCACCGTGCGCAGGCTGATATTTCGTTTATTTACTGACAGTAAAAAGGCAATCGCCAGTAATACCACCATACCCAGAACACTTCTCATTATATCCATAATGATTTTCTCTTAATGCCAGGCTTTCGGTATATTCAGGCTGAGGCGCGCCATTGCACGTGACGCTTATTCACGCACAATCACGGGACTCAGACTGAATGGGGGTGGGCGACGGCTTACTGCCCTTTATTTTTTTGGCCTATGCTGTATCAGTGATACATCCGCACGCACTCTTCCACCAGGCCCCAGAACCAGTTGGTGTCGATGGTGATGCCAACTTTGGTGTTCGCGGGTTTGCCCAGAACGCCCAGCTCATCACAGACAGTACGCCCGTAACAAGGGCCGCTATTCACGTCGATCTCAACGTACATCTCCTGGGTTTTGATGCCCGCCGGGTTAATCAGATAGCCAATACAGGTTGCGTCATGCACCGGGTCGCCTGCCAGACCGTAGTTCTCAAACTGCGTTTTCAGGGTGAAGTTCATGATATCGCTGAACAACTGGCCCGCCGGACCACCTGCTTTTTCCATCCGCGCAATCACGTCTGCCGTGCAAACGGTCTGGTTGGTCAGATCAAGGCCCATCATCACCAGCGGCACGCCAGAGGTAAAGACCACGCGCGCCGCTTCCGGGTCGGCGAAGATATTAAATTCAGCCGACGGCGTGAAATTCCCGGTGCCGTACGCGCCGCCCATCAGGACAATCTCGCGGATTTTTGGCAGGATCGCCGGCTGCATACGCATGGCAACCGCAATATTACTCAGCGGCCCCACCGGTACCAGCGTGATGTCGCCGTCGCTCGCCATTAGCGTATCAATAATATATTTCACGGCATGCGTCGTTTCGGCCTTGCGGGTAAGCGGTTCAAATACCGGGCCATCAAGACCGGATTCGCCATGAATATTATCCGCCACAATTTGCTGGCGCATAATGGGCTGCGGCATCCCGGCATAGACCGGTACATTAATATCCAGTTTCTGACAGACATTTAATCCATTCACTAACGTTTTATCCAGCGTCTGGTTTCCCGCGACAATGGTAATACCCAATAAATCAATTGCAGGGTGACGCGCCGCCATCATCATCGCAATAGCATCATCATGTCCTGGATCGCAATCCAGAATAATTTTCCTCTTTTCCATTTTTATTTCCTCTGCTCGCTGTTAGGTTATTTTCGTCTCATCAAAGAAAATTTAATTCGGTCGATGATTGAAGCATATCAGCAGGCCACGTATGCTAAATATGAGAAATCTCATATCGGGAAGCAACGATGAAAGAAATTCAAAATGACGATCTCAAACAGCAACTGATCATTAATTCCGGATATAGATGGCGGATTCAACTCCGAAGTGCAACGCTAAGCCGCCAATCTTAGCTCTGCAAACACCACAGACGGTTGCCTGAA
>NZ_CBFFRL010000348.1:0-2728 GCF_965644215.1 Phytobacter sp. V69 | reverse complement strand
ATACAGCTCAGCTAAGGTAAGGCTAATACAGCTAAGGACTCCACTGAACCCCACCGATTAAATCGCACCTTCCCTATTCCCCCTGAATTTTAAAAAAATGGAAATAACAACATGAGGAGTTCGCAATGAAGTTAAAGAATATATCCACTCTGTCAGCCGCAATATTCTTTACTGCAGCGCTGGGTTGCACAGTGAATGTGGCATCCGCCGCCGAAGCGCAGAAGACGGAACAAGCAGCCGCCACAACTGAAACACTCTCTCTTCTGGATGGAAAGCAGGTATTTAAATTACAGGGTTATGAGGCTCAGCCTGTTCCCGGTGGCGCGCCTGGAACCATGTATGTCAATAAGCAGGCTAAACGTGTGCTGATTATTGGTGAAGAAGAGATTCCGTTGGCCGCTCGTGCTGCCAGTGAAGATGATTTTCTCACTGGTCTGAAGTCGATTAAGGATCAGCAGAAGCAGTCTTCGCCGTCTTATAAGGTTGTCAGCGAAAAAACGGAAAACGTGAAGGGGCTGAAGGTGTATCACGTCGAAGCCACCAACAAAATGGACGGTACTGATGTGTATCAGGCAACGTTGCTCGCTGTCGCCAACAAGAAATTCACCATTATCCAGGTCATTTCGAACCAGAAAGATAAGCCGGGTCATATTGCGGCGGTAAACAATATTCTTGGGAAATGAGGTGATAAGCGTGTTCGGTAAGGTCAGGAGCCGTCTGTTCCCCTCACCCTAAACCTCTCCCAAAAGGAGAGGGAACCGACCGTGCAAACTCGCAAGCCTCAGCGCGCCAGCTCGGCGCCCCTAACCTCGCCTCCCGCAACTTTATCACCCACGCTTAAGCCAAAGACGTAGTCTGCGCGGGCATTGTGCTTTACACTGCGCGCTGCAAGAATTGAGTAGATAAACGATTAATCAGGCGGTAATGGCGATGAACGGAACGATCACAACGTGGTTTAAAGATAAAGGTTTTGGATTTATCAAAGATGAAAACGGCGAGAACCGTTACTTTCATGTGATTAAGGTCGCCAACCCTGATCTGATCAAGAAAGATGCAGCGGTGACCTTCGAACCGACCACCAACAACAAGGGCCTGTCCGCGTACGCGGTCAAAGTCATCCCGGAAAGCAAATACATCTATATCGCAGGCGAGCGTCTGAAACTCGCCTCGATCAAGTCTTTCGTGGTGTTCAGCGAAGAAGTGCCGGTTGAAACTGGCATCGATAAAGAAAATGCGGTGCTGTCGGTGGGCATCCTGATGAACAACATCAAACCGAAGTCCGCCCAGAAACCGGGCGAAATGCGCTCGGTAAAAAAACTGGCGATCACCACCTTCCAGGGCACGGCGTTGATCTTCTCGGAAGATGAGATAGACATCGAAGCCACGGTGAAAATGCTCAAGGTCTGACATCAGTCAGGCCGATCCTGGCCGACATTGCCGGTCGGGCGATGCAGTAAGACTGCTATTATCTAAGCCACATCAGCAGCACAACTGGCTCCAGCCTTAGGGAACGACTTATGAATAACGAAATACCGCTTAAATTTTATGACATCGTGGATGAGTATTCGACGGAATGCGCAGAGCCGGTGAGCGAGTCAGAACGCGATCCCCTGGCGCACTATTTCCAGTTGCTGATCACCCGTTTGATGAATAACGAAGAGATCAGCGAAGAAGCGCAGCAAGAGATGGCCAGTGAAGCGGGCATCAATGAAAAGCGTATCGATGATATCGCCAACTTCCTGAACCAGTGGGGCAACGAATAACCCGCCTCCGTCTTTATCGGGAAGGCGGCATTTGCCCCCTTCTCGCTTATCAGATGCCATAGCGCATCACAGATTAAACGTCCCTTCCATCGTGCTCACGCTGTCGCCGCCCACCCGTACAACCGGTTTGCCCTGCGAGGCATCATAGCCCGCGAACAGTACGCTGGCGCGCCCCATATCCACACCCTGGCTTACCCGCAGATTCAGCGTCGTTGCATTGCGAAGCGTCGCCAGCAGCGCCGCCAGCGCAGCGGTCGCACTGCCTGTCGCCGCCCACCCGTACAACCGGTTTGCCCTGCGAGGCATCATAGCCCGCGAACAGTACGCTGGCGCGCCCCATATCCACACCCTGGCTTACCCGCAGATTCAGCGTCGTTGCATTGCGAAGCGTCGCCAGCAGCGCCGCCAGCGCAGCGGTCGCACTGCCTGTCGCCGGGTCCTCGGTCATCCGCGGCGTGAACATACGCGCCTGCACATCGCACTGCTCTTCCGGCGCTGTGTCCAGGGTATACGCATAAATGGACACTGCCCCATCAAGCGGCAGAATCGCCCGGAACCCTTGTAAATTCGGCACGCAGCGGCGCAGCGCTTCGCGGGAGGCCAGTTCCACAATCAGAAACGGCAGGCCCACTGAAGCCACCAGCGGCTGATGCACCGCCGTGCTGATGCTGTCCGCTTCCAGCGACAAACAGGCAGCGACACTTTCCGGGCTCACTTCGGAACGCCGGGATAACAGCTCCGGCACCAACAGTTCGGCGCCGGTGGTTGCACCGTTGTCCTTGAGCAAGCGCACGGGGACCAGACCGGCTGCTTCTTCGAACAACAGTGTCTCCGGGAGCGTTTCGCCGCTTGCCGCCGTATAGCTCGCCAGCACAAAAGCAGTGCCGACATTAGATAGTGTCGTCACAAGATTTTAGCCCAGAGAGCGATGCATCTGATCTGGACGGCAGCGAGAAATGAGGCCG
>NZ_CBFFRL010000347.1:0-2744 GCF_965644215.1 Phytobacter sp. V69 | reverse complement strand
CCATAAATTAACCTGCTTTTGATGTTGGATTGAACATATCAAAATCAGGCAATTACACAATTTTATGTACAGGCTCCCAGCGGCTATCAATCACCACCTCATGGGCCAGCGTCTGGGCATCGCACTGCACACAACGAGCGCTAAGATCGTACAGGCCCGCACTTTTCCAGCGTTCAACCCAGGCGTTGGGATCAATGCGCTCCACTTCGCTGATGCCGATGTCGTTATCCAGCAGTGCGCGCACAAACTGATCGCGCAGCGGGGTCAACAGTTGCTCCACGCCATCCACCTGCCAGTGCGTCAGTAGCCCCGTTTCCCGGTTGATAACCCACTGCTGGGATCCGCTGCTTACCGTCCAGGCGTTGCAGCAGCTTTCGAGCTCGGGGGCTGTGCCTGTCGGTGCCGATGCGCGCAGAACCAGCGGGGCGGCGAGGGCAAACTGCTGCCAGGCGACACGATGCCCGGCATCGGACCAGGCGGTGGCCTGCGGCTGGATCACTTCCAGTGTCAGCCACACTTCTTCGGCACCGGCTGACAATGTGAGGTTTTCACACAGCGTCAGCTCGCCCTGGCCTTCGGCAGCCAGTTCCAGCGTTACGCTGCCGTGGGCAACGGTTTCACCCGCCGACTGCACCTGCCAGCGCAACGCTTCGTTATCGGTCGTGCGGAACAGATATTCGCTGGTGATGCTGATGCGCAGCGGGTTTTGCGCCAGCAGGGCAAACTGGAAATATTGCTGCGCGTGTTTGGCTTCAATGAGTGACGGGTGAGGGCGGCGATCCGGGAAGACCAGGCCGTTCATGCAGAACTGGCGGTCGTTTGGTTTATCGCCAAAATCACCGCCGTAGGCCCAGCCGGTGCTGCCGTCGTCGAAGGTTTTGCTGATTGCCTGATCTGCCCAGTCCCAGATAAAGCCACCCTGCAGGCGCGGGTAGTCACGAAATGCCTGCCAGTAATCGGCAAAGTTGCCCAGGCTGTTGCCCATCGCGTGGGCGTATTCGCAGAAGATCAGCGGGCGCTGTTCGCCTGGCAGGCTGATCCACTTTTTGATCCCCCATTTTGGCACTGTGGGGATCAGCAGATCGCTGTCTACGCGTGCATACATCGGGCAAAGAATATCAGTGGTGGTACTGTTTGCACCGCCGCCTTCATACTGCACCGGGCGCGTCGGATCATTGCGCTTGAGCCAGTGGTACATGGCTTCATGGTTGCCGCCACCGCCAGATTCATTGCCCAGCGACCAGATAATGATCGACGGGTGGTTACGGTTGGTTTGCACCATCCGGGTGACGCGGGCGCTGTAAGCCGCCAGCCAGGACGGGTCGTCGGAAAGCCGACTCATCGGCACCAACCCGTGAGTCTCGATGTTGGCCTCGTCAACCACATACAGGCCATAGCGGTTACAAAGTTCATACCAGCGCGGGGCATTGGGGTAGTGGGAGCAGCGCGCGGCGTTAAAGTTGTTCTGCTTCATTAGCAGAATGTCCTGCACCATATCCTCTTCGGTGACAACCTGGCCGCGCTGGTGGTGATGTTCGTGGCGGTTGACGCCACGGATCAGCAGCGGTTTGCCGTTCAACTTCAACAGGCTATTGTCGATCTCTACCCGGCGAAAGCCGATATCCCAGGCTTCGGCTTCAATCAGTTCATCGCCGCGCCACAGGGAAACCACCGCCCGGTAGCAGTTCGGGGTTTCCGCGCTCCACAGCGCCGGGCGTTCTACCGGCAAACGCATCACGGTGCGTTCGGCATAGTTGCCACGCTCATCAATGATCGGCGAACCGGGCTGCTGCTGATGGCTGGCGACGCGCTGGGTGTCACTCCACAGCTCAACGCTGACCGTCAGTTTTTCGAGCAGCTGCGCCGGGGCGGCAACGGTGATATTGACCGCCAGCTCGGCATCGCGGTACAGCGCATCGAGCTGCGGGGTCAGTTGCACGTCGCTCAGGTGCAGCGTCGGCTTGTTCAGCAGCCAGACGGAACGGAAGATGCCGCTCATGCGCCACATGTCCTGATCTTCAAGCCAGGTGCCCGCGCTCCAGCGCATTACCATCACGCAGATACGGTTATCACCCGCACGCAGAAAACTGCTGAGATCAAAGGCCGCAGGCAGGCGGCTGTCCTGTGAGTAGCCGACCCATTCCCCGTTACACCACAGATGAAAGGCGGAGTTCACGCCGTCGAAGATGATTTGCGTCTGGCCCTCATGCTGCCAGTGCTCATCGATGCTAAACGTCAGCGAGTAACAGCCGGTCGGGTTGTCTTCAGGAACGCGCGGCGGAGTGGTCTCAATGGGGTAACGCACGTTGGTATAGATTGGCGCGTCATAGCCTTCCATCTGCCAGTTCGAGGGGACCGGCATACTGCGGCTGCCTGGCAGATCGCTTTCCAGCCAGTGAGCATTTACCTCAAACGGGCTGCGGGCATACGAAAACTGCCACTGACCATCCAACTGGCGGCGACGGGCTGAGGGCTGATTTTCCTTTGCCGAATGCAGGTCACGCCAACTGGCAAAAGTGGGATGCGCCGGTAAACGGTTAAGGTGGGTAATGGTCTGGTTTTGCCAGTCTTCACGGGCAAGCACTTCATGAAACAGGGGGCCCCGGGAGGCATGAGAATCGTGATGTTGCATATGCATACCTGACAGATAAGTGTAAATGTCATTCGCTAGATTGTGTCGTCACGAGGATAAAAATCATTGATAATAGGGCCTTCTAATCAGAAGGCCCTATTATCATGACTAT